>NZ_RWIO01000050.1:0-102680 GCF_009764655.1 Pseudomonas sp. PB105 | reverse complement strand
GCGGCGTCAGCCCCAGCAAGGGCAGTTTTTGCGCCGGGGCGTGCAGGCTGAAGCGGGCGTGCTGGCCGAGCAGGGTTTCGGCGGCGAGGTCACGTTCGGTGCTGGTGAATTCGATGTGGTAGGCGAACGGTTCGCTTAGGCGTTCCTGGCTGTTGAAGGCCAGGACGTCGAGGTGGGCGTTGACGTTGCGAACGCTCAGGGTGTGGCGGCTGTGATCGAAAAAAGCGCTCGGTAATAAGCTGGAAGTCATCCCTTTCACTCCTGGACGCGAAAGCCCGGAGAGTAAAGATTTGTTATCTGTGATTAATGTCGGAAAATTCGACTTTACGAGACAGGCGCTTCCTGAATGTCTTATTGCGCTTCTCAAAAATGGCTGGATGCGAACAGCATCTCCGATGCTGATAACGCACGTTACGTCCACTATGTGCAACGCCTGACAGATACCGGAATTCCCCGTGTAGCCCCTTTCCTAAAGTGAAAGATGGCAGGCAAATTCACCCGGCTAAACCACGACAGTGCCACTGAGCGAACTTACATTTTGCAGCCCCCTTTTCATTCGAAGAAGCTGCAAGTGTCTCAGCCATATGCGTTTATCAACGACCGTCAACAAACGTCGACCGAACTCAAGGCTCGACTTGACATGAGCAGATCCGCTGCCGAGAAGTTCGAATTACTCAACAGCCATATCCGCAACGTAGTGGTTTTACCGGGCCAATTGGTGCTCGTCGGGGATGACACCACGACAATGTGTACGCCACAGGAGTCGCGTTTGAAGCAGGCGGCCTGGAGTGTCCGCCACAGCGTGATGGCAGAAGGAGGTGCCAGCTTTGCGTTGCAGAACTATGACCTGTTGCAAAAACTGCTGGGTTTTACTTCGCTCGGTATCGGTACGGCGGGGGACGCCTGGAGTCGACACCTGAACGATATCGTCAAAACTCTCGATGAGATCGATGCCTTGCACAAGCATGCCCTGCACCAAGGTGGAGGCAGGGCGCGGGATGAGTTCCTGACACGCCGCCAGGTTCTGTTCGCCAGATTGGAAGCCCAAATGCGTGGGTTTGCGCGATATGGCACAGGCTTGCGAAATGAAGGGTCGATTAAGAAAATGCTCGGAATTTCTACTAGGAGTTATCTGCATACCGGGGAGATCAGCCGATATGCCGAGAGGATCGCGCTGATTGCAAAAACAGCCAAAGCGCTTAAGGCAGGGACGCCGTTGGGCATCGCATTGAGCACGGCATCTGCTGCGCTAGAGATCAAGGAGGCGTGCTCGACGGGAAGGGAGGAGCAATGTTCGAAGGCTAAATATGTGGAGGTAAGTAAACTGACGATGGGCGTTGGCGTAGGAGCCTTGGGAGGGTATGCAGGATCAGCGTTGTGTCTTGCCGTACTTTTACCCACAACCGGGCCTGGTTCTCTGGCTTGTCTATTAATCGGTGGAACGGCAGGGGGCATCGCGGGGGCTGCACTTGGCAGTTGGGGTGGAGAAGCAGTGGGGGAAAAACTCTATGAATATTGAAGGCCTCTTAAGTCCTCACGTCATTTTCGGGTTTGAATTAATACTGTGTGTTTTAGCACTTGTCGCCTTATTACTAGGTGTCTTCCTTGCCTACCGACGGCTGGAACACATGGAGCGACTCTTGGATAAATGCAGTTTTGTCGTATTTCACGCTCAGTATTGGGGGAACTCGCCGCGAGCACGAATGATGCGGCTATGTGCGATCAGCGTAGCCGTGTTACTACCAAAGCGATTCTTGAAACGCGGTCTTATAGATTGGCGGCAGGTTCAGGAATTTCCTCGTTGGCTTAAAAACCTGATTCTGTGGATATTGTTTATCGATGTGCTTTTCTTGACCTACTTTTTTGTTCTTTGGTTGCGTGAATAAAGTACTGCTCAGCAAATGTCGTTCTTCAACCACCAAACAAAAAAAGCCCCATGACCAAACAGGCCACAGGGCTAAAAATTGGCTGGATGCGACCAACCAAAGGAGCTCTTTACATCACTTCGCCGTTGCTACAACCGTGTCCGGCTTCCACCCACCCCCCAGCGCCTTGTAGATCGCCACAATCCCGCGATACAGGTCCACTTCGGCCTGGGCCTGGGAGTCTTCGGCGGCGAGGCGTTCGCGTTGGGCGTCGAGCAGGACGAGGAAGTCCACGGTGCCTTCGCGGTAGCGGATGGCGGCGAGGTCGGCGGCGGCGCGGCTGGATTCGCTTTGACGGATCAGCGAGATCAGGCGTTGTTGGCGCTTGCCGTAGTCACTGAAGGCGTTCTCGGATTCTTCCAGGGCGAGCAACACTTGCTGTTCGTAGGTTGCCAGGGCGCCATCGGCTTCGGCGTCGGCGCCACGCAGTCGAGCGCGCACGCTGCCCAGGTCGAACGCGGCCCAGGTAATGCTCGGGCCAAGGGCCCAGGCATTCGCTGCCGAGGAGCCGATCTGCGAACCGCGCCCGGCGGTAAAGCCGAGGAAGCCGCTGAGGCTGACCCGTGGGAACAGGTCGGCCTTGGCCACGCCGATGCGCGCGGTGGCGGCGGCCAGTTTGCGTTCGGCGCTGAGGATGTCTGGGCGACGTTGCAGCAGTTCGCCTGGGTCGCCGATGGGCAGTGCCTTGGCAATCGCCGGCAAGTCTTTGGGGCTCAGGTCCACGCTGAGTTTGTCCGGACGCTGGCCGAGGAGGGTGGCGATGCGGTTACGCTCGCGCACTTGTTCGGCCTGCAGTTGCGGCACGCTGGCTTCAACGGCGGCGAGGCGTGCGTCGGCACGTTCCACGTCGAGTTGGTCACCCACACCGGCATCCCGCAGGCTGACGGTGATGGTGCGTGATTCCTGCTGGTTCTTCAGGTTGTCCAGGGCGATCTTTTCACGCAGTTGCGCGCCGCGCAGTTGACCGTAGGCGTCCACCAGTTCGGCAATCATGCTGACTTGCAGTTGGTACAGGTCGGCTTCGGCGGCCTGCTGGTCGGCGTCGGTCGCTTCCAGGTTGCGCTGGATGCGGCCGAACAGGTCCAGTTCCCAGGCCATGTCCAGGCCGAGGTCGTAACGCTCGGTCTTGACGCGGCGAGTGGTCTGGCCGGGGATCTGGCCCTTGCCCTGGTCACTGCTGACGCGGCTGGTGATGGTCGGCATGGCGTCATTGCTGGCGTCATCGCGGATCGCCCGAGCCGCACGCAGGCGGGCAAAGGCGACGCGCAGATCACGGTTGCCTTGCAGCGATTGAGTCACCAACTGGTTAAGCGTCGGGTCCTCGAACTGCTGCCACCAGATACCTTCGAACTTGGCATGGTCATACTGCTTGGCGTCCGCGGCGGCGGTGATGTTCGCCGCCTCCGGGGTCTGGGTTTTATAGTCCGGGCCGACGGCACAGGCGCTCAGCGCCAGTACCAGCAAGCTCGGCAGGAATACTTTCACACTCATTGCTGTGTCTCCAGCTTCAAGGCCTTGGCCGCTTTGCGCGCTTCGCTGCGTTCCACATAGCGACGGATCAGTACGTAGAACACTGGCGTCAGCAACAGACCGAAGAAGGTCACCCCGATCATCCCCGAGAACACCGCCACGCCCATGGCATGACGCATCTCGGCACCGGCACCGCTGGACAGCACCAGCGGCACTACACCCATGATGAAGGCGAACGAGGTCATCAGGATCGGCCGCAGACGCAGGCGGCAGGCTTCCAGTACGGCGGCGAGCGGGTCGAGGCCTTCCTGTTGTTTATCCTTGGCGAACTCGACGATCAGAATCGCGTTCTTGCACGCCAGGCCCACCAGTACGATCAGGCCGATCTGGGTGAAGATGTTGTTATCGCCGCCCGAGATGATCACCCCGGTAATGGCCGACAGCAGCGTCATCGGTACGATCAGGATCACCGCCAGTGGCAGGCTCCAGCTCTCGTATTGAGCAGCCAGTACCAGGAACGCCAGCAGCACGCACAGCGGGAACACGAACAGTGCGGTGTTGCCCGAGAGGATCTGCTGATAGGTCAGGTCGGTCCACTCGTAGGTCATGCCGTTGGGCAGTTCATCCTTCAACAGTTTTTCAATCGCGGCCTGGGCCTGGCCGGAGCTGTAGCCCGGTGCGGCGTTGCCGTTGATTTCAGCGGTGATAAAACCGTTGTAGTGCATCACGCGGTCCGGGCCCGAGGTGTCGCTGACCTTGATAAAGGTCGCCAGCGGGATCATCTCGCCCTTGTTGTTGCGCACTTTCAGCTGGCCGATCTGGTCGGCGTCCTGGCGGAACTGTTGCTCAGCCTGCACGTTGACCTGATAGGTGCGCCCGAAGCGGTTGAAGTCGTTGGCATACAACGAACCCAGGTAGACCTGCAGGGTGTCGAAGATGTCGCTGATCGCCACGCCGTGGGTCTTGGCCTTTTCGCGGTCGATGGCGGCATCGACTTGCGGCACATTGACGGTGTAGCTGGTGAACAGGCCAAACAGCTCCGGCACGCCGTGGCTCTTGGTGATCACGTTCTGCACTTCTTTGTACAGCTCGTCATAGCCCAGGTTGCCCCGGTCTTCGATCTGCAGGCGGAACCCGCCGATCGTGCCCAGGCCCTGTACCGGCGGCGGTGGGAAGATCGCCATGTAGGCTTCTTCGATGTTGGCGTACTGGCCATTCAGCGCGCCGGCAATCGCTCCGGCGGACATGCTCGGGTCTTTGCGCTCATCGAACGGCTTCAAGGTCACGAACACGATGCCGCTGTTCGGGCTGTTGGTGAAGCCGTTGATGGACAGGCCAGGGAAAGCAATCGCAGCTTCCACGCCAGGCTGTTTCAGGGCGATCTCCGACATGCGCTTCATCACGTTTTCGGTACGGTCCAGGCTCGCGGCGTCGGGCAGTTGGGCGAAGGCCACCAGGTATTGCTTGTCCTGAGCCGGCACGAAACCGGTCGGCGTGTGGGCAAACCCGAAGAAGGTCAGCACCATCAGGCCGGCGTACACGAACAGCGCGATACCACTGCCGCGAATCACCCGGCGTACGGTACCCACATAGCCATGGCTGGCCTTTTCGAAAAAGCGGTTGAATGGACGGAACAGCCAGCCGCCGAACAGCTTGTCGAGGAACTTCGAGAAGCGATCCTTCGGTGCGTCGTGACCGCGTAGCAACACAGCGGCCAGGGCTGGGGACAGGGTCAGCGAGTTGAACGCCGAGATCACCGTCGAGATTGCAATGGTCAAGGCGAACTGTTTGTAGAACTGCCCGGTCAAGCCACTGATGAACGCGGCGGGAATGAACACCGCGCACAGCACCAACGCTGTGGCGATGATCGGGCCGGTCACTTCACTCATGGCTTTTTCAGTCGCGGGGAACGGCTCCAGGCCCAGCTCGATATTACGTTCGACGTTCTCTACCACCACGATGGCGTCATCCACCACGATGCCGATGGCCAAGACCAAGCCGAACAACGACAGCGCGTTGAGCGAGAACCCGAACAGGTGCATCACCGCAAAGGTACCGATCAACGATACCGGCACCGCCACCAACGGAATGATCGAGGCGCGCCAGGTCTGCAGGAACAGGATCACCACCAGCACCACGAGGATCAGCGCTTCGAACAGGGTATGCACGACCGCTTCGATGGAGCCACGTACAAAGATCGTCGGGTCATAGGCGATGCGGTAGTCCATGCCCGCCGGGAAGCTCTTTTTCAGCTCGGCCATCTTGGCGCGCACATCGTTGGAGATGTCGATGGCATTGGAGCCGGGGCGCTGGAAGATCGGAATCGCTACGGCAGGCTGGTTATCGATCAGCGAGCGCAGCGCGTATTGGCTGGACCCCAGTTCAACCCGGGCGATGTCCTTGAGGCGCGTGATTTCACCGTTGGCGCCGGCGCGAATCACAATGTTCTCGAACTCTTCCTCGGTCACCAGACGGCCTTGGGTATTGACCGACAACTGGAAGCTGGTGTCGCTCGGCGCAGGCTGCGCGCCCAGGGCACCGGCCGCCACCTGGCGGTTCTGCTCACGGATCGCGGTCACCACGTCGGTGGCGGTCAGGTTGCGTGAGGCGGTCTTGTTCGGGTCGAGCCAGACGCGCAGGGAGTAATCGCCCATGCCGAACAGTTGCACGTCGCCCACGCCGCCCAAGCGGGCCAGCTCATCCTTGATGTTGAGGATGGCGTAGTTGGACAGGTACAGCATGTCGTAGCGCTGATCCGGGGAGGTCAAGTGCACCACCATGGTCAGGTCGGGAGAGGCCTTGTCCACGGTGATACCGATGCGTGTCACTTCCTCGGGCAGTTTTGGCTGAGTCCGTGTCACACGGTTTTGCACCTGCACCTGCGCGTTGTCCAGGTCGGTGCCCAGGGCGAAAGTGATGGTCAGGGTCAGTTTGCCGTCAGCGGTGGATTGCGAGGACATGTACAGCATGTTCTCGACGCCAGTGATGGCCTGCTCCAGCGGCGCGGCCACGGTTTCGCCGATGACCTTTGGGTTGGCGCCGGGGAAGTTGGCGCGCACGACCACAGTCGGCGGCACCACTTCCGGGTATTCGCTGATCGGCAGTTGGAACAGCGAAATCGCGCCGGCGATCAGGATCAACAGCGACAGCACTGCTGCGAAGATCGGCCGCGAAATGAAGAACTTGGAAAAATTCATCTTGAGTCGTATCCCTTAACCGCGTGGAGTCGCGACGCTGGCCAGTTTGGGCGCGGCTTTATCCGGCGCCACTTGTTCCAGGTTGCTGGCTTCAAGCGCTTGTCGTTGTTGGGCCAAGGCGGCGAGGGTTTCCTGGCTGGCCATCGGAATGGTTTCCGGCGCGACCGGCGAGCCTGGACGCACGCGCTGCAAGCCCTTGACGATAATCGTGTCGTCCTTGTTCAGGCCGCTGCGCACAATGCGCAAGCCTTCGATCTTCGGCCCCAGTTCCACGGCGCGATAGGCCGGTTTGTCGCCGTCCATGACCAGCACGAACTTCTTGCCCAGGTCGGTGCCCACGGCTTCATCGTTGATCAGCACGGCGGAGTAGGTGCCGCTGCCCACCAGCTTCAGGCGTGCGTAGAGGCCCGGGGTGTATTCGCCCTTGCTGTTGTCGAACACGGCGCGACCACGGATGGTGCCGGTGGCCGGGTTGACCTGGTTGTCGACGAAGTTCATCTGGCCCAGGTGCGGGTTGCCGGTTTCATTCGACAGGCCCAGGTACACCGGGGTAGTCGCGCCACGGCGGCCCTGGCGCGCCAGCTCGGTGTACTTGAGGTACACGCGCTCATCGGCGTCGAAGTAGGCGTAGACCTTGTCGGTGGACACCACGCTGGTCAGCGCGGTGACATCGGCGGTCACCAGGTTGCCGGCGGTGATCTCGGCACGGCTGACGCGGCCGCTGATCGGCGAGGTCACGCGGGTAAAACTCAGGTTCAGCTTGGCCAGGTCCAACTGCGCCTGGATGCCGGCGACAGCGGCGCGGGCTTCCTGGGCGGCAGTGGTGCGCGAGTCGGCCAGTTCGGCGGAGATTGCATTGCTCTGGCGCAGGCGCTCGCCGCGTTGGGCTTCATTGTCGCTGCGAGTGGCAGCGGCGCGGGTCTGTTGCAACTGGGCTTCAAGGCGGCGCACTTCAGCCTGGAACGGACGCGGGTCGATCTGGAACAGCAGGTCGCCTTTCTTGACCAAAGCGCCTTCGGTGAAAGCGACTTGGTCAATCTGGCCAGAAACCCGAGGACGGATCTGCACCGTTTCCGGCGCTTCCAGACGGCCGGTGAACTCATCCCACTCGTTGACCGGCTGTTCCAGCACCTTGGCCACGCTGACTTTTGCCGCAGGCATGGCGGCCGCTTGGTCCGGGGTCTTGCCGCACGCGCTCATCACCGCCACGGCCAGAATCGCCAGGGGCAAGCGCAAATGTTTGAGTGACTGTTCCATGAGGTGCATCCGCCAATGTATTTGAGATGGGCGGATCATGCGCGGCGAGGGGGTATGTCACGAATCGAATGAAGCGAAGGTAACTATCATTGCGAATGATATAAGCGCGATATCAGCCCTCTAGCATAGGGGTTTCGTTAGGGGGCTATCAATGGCGATGATGACAAAGGACTGTTGCGGGTGTGCAAGCAATGTCGACTTCGGCATCCGTATGGTTACTATTGCGCATGCAGATCGTTCGACCAGGAAGTCATTCATGACCATGCTCCAAACGTCGCCCCGTAAAGATGTCAGGGTCCAGAGCAATACCTTTTCCCAAGCGCTCAGCCAGGCCCTGACGGTCTTGTCCGAGCGAATCAGCCAGGCTCAAGCCAGCATTGCCGCTATCGACCGCCTGAGTTTACGCAGCGCCGAAAGGGAGCGCACCGAAGCCTTGGCTCCGACCCAGGCGTGCGTGCACAAGTGCCAACAGCAGTTTGATCGGCAGAAAGGTGAAGGGCACGGCTTCGGTTGGCTGCTCAGCCCGTTGGATACGCATCAGGCGTCCGTTGAGCTCAAGGCCGCCCGGCTCCAGCATGAGCAAGCGATCCTGGCTTTCGATGAGCCGGCCATCACGGCACAACGCAACCGCGACATTGACGAGCACAACCGGTACGTCGCCGGCCAGCACGAGGAACGGCTCAAACTCAAGGAGCTATTGGCGAAGCTTCTCAGATCCCAGAGCCAGTTGAAGGACTTCGAGTTGGCCGCGACAGAGGCGTTGGCAGCTGCGAAAGGCAATGGATGGCTGGCGCCTGATTTCGCCGTAACCTTGGCTCGGGTGATGGACCTGGTGCGCGAGATGAAAATGCCACAAGCCCACGACTGCCTGGGGCAACTGGTCTTTCAGAAAACACCGGACGTGGCCGCCTATGCCAAGTGGCGCAAGCGCGCCGAAGGCATTCGCGAACGCGCCAATCGGGATCACTTCGGCGTCGCGGTGACGGGCGGCTTTCCCAATATTGTCGCGGCCAGCGCCAGGCTGGCGGCGGCAAACATGCAACGCGACCCAGCCCGTCAACTGCTGCAATGTGGTCACACTGCCGATCAGTGGCAACTGCTGAGCCAATTGGCGACTTCACCCACCCACCTGTCCATCGATGTGCTCTGGGCGATCTACTGGGCGATGTTTCAGTGCCAACAGGAAATGGCCAGGTTTCTGAACAGCGCAGCGGCCATTGAGGACCTGTTGAACGGCCGGTTCAGTGCCTACGTCGAACACTGGCTTGGGAACTGGGCGTCCAAACAGGTTCCAAAATTCGGCTACCCCATGTCCCAGTCTTTCCTTGGCACGCTGCAACTGGCGGGCAAGCCGGAAGAAAGCCGTTTAGGGGCCGACCTTGGCGTCATTATCTCGTTGAATATCGGTGGCCTGATCTGTCGCAAAGCCGTGCTTTTGCAGGCCAAGCGGGCCAAGGATTGGGTCGCCGATGTGGGCAGCAAAAAAGGCCAGCTACCCAAGCTGTCCAAGTTGCCGCGGGGCGGTTACTACCTGTTCTACCATGAGTCTGCGAACCTGCACTTGGCCACTGCGGTTCCAACGGTCAGCTCTGCTCAAGCGTTGGAGCAACTGTTGCTCACGGCGGGCAAAAAACCGGATGGCACCTACCTGCCCGTCGACGTGCGCGAGACGGGTTGGGATTGGGCGAGCTTTATCAGTTTTGGCCTGTGTGACGCCAATTCGCAGATCGGTGAGCCGTTCGACACCATTGATGACGCGCTGCGGATCCTGGGCAGTGGCGAGACCGGCGCGCTGCCCCTTCGGCTGTTCATGGTCGCTATCGAGGATGAACCGTATGTGCGTGAAATGGAGCAGCGTGTCCGTGAGCGCTATATAGACCTGCAAGAGCCGCTGACCAAGCAAGAAAAGAAACAGCTGGACGGGGATGAACGTGACCATAGCTACAGAATGTGAAGCGTCAAGGACCTGCATGCCGAGTGCCTGAGGGCACCAGGGCTGCGAGCTGACCACGCTCGCAGCCCTGGTTGTTTACGCGGTACCGAACTCGACCCGCACCGTCAGCGCCCCCTGGTTATCCCCCAGCCCAATCCCATACCGCCCCTCCAGGTCATCGTTGATGCACAGCTGCAATTCCCCGGTCTGCCCCGGCGGAATCTCGGCCAGATCCCCCACCAGAAATGGCGCGCCACTGTTGCCCACACGCCCAATCAGCGCCCCTTCATTGGCACCGGGCAGGGTGTAGCCCGCCTTGGCGATCAACCCCGGGCTGCCATTGCCATCGACCATGCCGCCGACCGGGCTGGCCAGCCATTGGCCGCTGACATAGCGCACCAGGCGCGGGCTTGGGCCGTTGATCTGCACGCCAGTGCCTTGCCATGGTTGGTTCGCTTGCACCTGCACGGTGACGGCCTTGAGGTCGTTGCACAGCGTGTCGCCGGCCTGGATCGACAGCGCGGCGATGGTCAGGCTCGGGTTGGAGGTGCCGGTGGTGGGGAACACGCCGTCGCCCACCAGGAACAGGTTGTTGTGGTCCCAACTGCGCTGGTACTTGTCGACCACCGAGGTGGCCGGGTCCGCGCCCATGCGGTAGGTGCCCATCAAGTGGCCGGCGCCCTGGAACGAGTACGACTCGCCCTGGTAGTCAAACAGCCCCGGCTTGATGTCGGCCGTCAGTTCGGTGGCGCCGAGCAGTTCGGTGATGACATGGCTGGCGAGAATCCGCGCCTGCTTGAAACCTTCCTTGGTGTAGTCCGACAGGTCGTAGTGGATTTCCGGGCGCGGGATGCCCAGGCGGTCCTGGTACTGGCTGGACGGCACGATGTAGCAGTTGGCGTTGTTCGGATCGTCCTCGACTTGTTCCACCAAAAAGCCCACGCGAAATTGCCGGGTGAGCAAGTTGTTCAACTGCTGCACCAGCGCCGTGCCGAACAGCACCTGGGCCGCGCCCGTGGCGTTTGGCAACGGGTTGGTGCGGCTGACGTTGGTGCCGTCGATCAGGTCGGCGACGGTGGTGTAGGGGTCGCCGATCGGCCAGTTGAAACCCTCGTTGCCGATCTCGATCCGCCACGCTGCGCGCTGGCTGCGAAAGGCACCGTCGCGCAGGCTTTCGATGCCGGAGGTGGCCACCGGGCCACGGTACGGGAACACCGTCTTGCCTTCGGGCATCAAGCCCCACGCCAGGTAGATCGGGTGGTCCGCCAGGCTGCGACCGACCTGGCCGCTGCTGTTGGCCACGCCCTTGGGCCAGGCGCTGCTGGTTGAGTTGAGCAGCAGTTTGGGCGTCTCGATGGCATGGGCGGCGATCACATAACGCTGGCCGACCGCGACGCCCGTGCCAGTGGCCGGTCCATCACCCAGCTGGTACTGGATAAACTCGATGCCACTGACCGTCTTGTCCGCTGCCACCGTGACCTTGCTCGCCACGGTTTTGTACAGCACCCGTACATTGCCGGTGTTGAGCGCATTGTTCAGGGTCACCGTGGCGTCATACTTGGCCTGGATAGGACAGATCGGCGTGCAGTTGGTATTGCCCGCGCACACCCGGCGCCCGGCATACGGCTGCGAGTTGCGCCCGGCCGGCGTCGGGCTGACCACCAGCGGCAAGCCCTGGAATGACTGGCCCTGCACCGCGCTGACGAAGCTGCCATCGACCAGTGACAACGGAATGCTGGTCATCGGGTATTCATAGTTCGTCGGGAAGGTGATGCCCAGGTAGGCCTGGTCGGCGACGTTGGCCGCCACGCCGATTTCCGCTTCGGCGCGGCAATAGGCGCTTTGCAGGTCGTTGTAGCCGATGGGCCAGTCCACGCCCACGCCGTACAGCGACTTCATCCGGAAATCATTGGGCAACATGCGCAGGCACGTGGCGACCCAATGCCAGGTGGTGCCGCCGCCGACCCGTTCATACGTGCTGGTAAATGGCAGCGGGCCTTTCTGCACCAGGTAACTGACCTCGGGGTTGTCCCAGCCCAGGATCAGGTCGGCAATCGTCGCCCGTGGCGCGTTCTGTTCGGCCGGGTTGCGTGCCGGGCTCAGCGTGCTGACCGGCGGGTAGGGCGATTCGGGGGTCTTCAGCGTGGCGGTGTAGAACCGCTGCAGGTACTGGTTACGGTTGGCCGGGACTTCCGGGCCGGACTCCAGCACCAGCACCTTCACCCCCGCCAGGCCGAGTTGGTAGGCAATGATGCTGCCCGCGAGGCCCGCACCGACGATCACGACATCTGCTTGTTCGCTGCTCATGACGATGCTCCTGGCTGTGGGCTGGCGGTGACCCCGGTGAAGTCTTCCAGGCTCGGTGGCGGGCTGTTCCAGTAGCCGAAGAAAAACTCGCTGTAGCCCATCGGGTGAGCCTGAGCGATGCTCCACGCCCAGCTCTGGGTGTAGGCCTCATCGCTGACCACGGTTTGCTCGTTCACCGGGAACGCGCCTTGGGTATACGGCTGATACCACACGCCGAGCATCCACAACTTCATGATTGCCCGCGCTGCCTGGGCGGTTTGTGTCGCGGCGGGTTGGCCGTTCTGCATCAGGATGGCCGTGCCGATTTGCTGCGGCGTCTGTTGCTCACTTACCAGCGCGGCGTATTGGGCGAGCAGGGCGCTGAGCACGGTTTGCCCCAGGCGTGGGCCGATGAAATCGAGAAAGGTGCTGGGCAGGCCGATGGGGTCGACCGATGGCGCCAACAGTTCCTGATTGATGCCGGTGAGCACCACGCTCAGGCCGGTGAAATTGTCCAGGTCGGTACTCATGGCTGACTCCTTGTCACACCGGTGGATTGGGCGCGTTCGAGCAGGTAGGTGAAGTCGGCGAAACTGGTGCGCGGTGATTGCGTCACGTGGGTGGCCGCATTGCCGTGACACGCAATGCAGCTCGACGACGCCTGGGGCACGGTGCCCTGGATATAGGTCTCCAGCGTGGCATTGGCGAGGAATGACGGCGCCGGGTTGCCCAACGGCTTGGTGGCCGAGATCTGGCACGGGGGCTGGCCGCTGAGGGTCGGCCACTGGGTGCTGATCAACTGGTAATTGGCCCATACGCTATTGGGATTAACCGTGCGCAACAGGTTCTGGTAGGTGGTGTTGAGGGCCTTGGTTTCGTCGGTCAAAGGGATTTCACGCACGATCTGCGATGGCGTGGCCTTTACCGCCGGGTTCCACGGCCGGGGCGGCGGCTGGTTGACCTCGGCATGGCTGCTGGCGTTGTAGAACAAATACGGGCCTTTGCGCTCGGCGGGCGGCGTGGTTTTCTCCGGCACATTGTCGACGTGCTCGAAGGTCGACCACACCCACTGCGGCGCGCTGGTGGTCTTGTGCACGATATGCAATCCCACCAGCCCCACCGGCTCGGCAACGCAGGACTCGGCCACCACCGGCCCCTTGCTCGGGTCGCTGTTGCCCGGCGTATACACCAGGGCATCAACGGTATGGAAACTGCCAGGCTGGTCGTTGCCGTCCAGCACCTTCCACGACGCCTTGACCATCAGCGAACCCACGTCACTGGTGGCCGGGTTGCCACAACTGAACGCCACCGCATTGGTCGGGCTGGCGGCAAAAAACGCCTGCTGGCCCTGGATGCTGTACAGGCCATTGTTGACGATGCCGTCGAACATCGATTGGTTGACCACGATTTCATTGCGTGTGTACACGCCGCTCTGGTCCACCAGCGGGCCACTTTGAAACGGCTGGATAAACTCGTCCAGCACATCCGGCACCTTGCCCATTTGCTGCAACAAGCGTCCCGAGCCTTTGCCCTCACAGGCTGCCGGAACGTTGGCGGGCGCCTGCCAGGCCGCTGGTTTCTGCCCTTGGGGCAGGAAAATCTGATAGCTCTCTTTGTAGCTCTCCCACACCGTGGCCGCGTCCTGCTGGCCGATCTGCACACCGGTATTGGGCTTGCCATCGGCCAGCACCGGCCAGTTCAGCGCAATAAACGTCTGCCATGACATCTCGTCGAAGTTGGCTTGCAGGCTGGTGAGGGAAAACGGCGGCGTCGCCGTGACATCGAAGGGTATTTGCGTAGACAGCGTGGGGGCCGCGACGACCAGGGGGCTCAGCAACGCGCCAAACAGCGCACAGCCGAACCCAGGCCGGGGGCGATGGGTTTCCTTTCTCATCGTTATCTCCTAGGCATCAGGCGCCAGGAGACAGTGGGTCCGTCATGGACTCTTCAATGCGCCTCCTGGCACGGGCTAGAGCGTAGATAAGGTTGAGAACGCAGGTGTACGCAGCGCTAGATTGATTCGTGATAAAAACAATAGCTCAGCGGCGGTTCAGGCACGGTCTGCGCGAATATACGTGCGAAACACATGGTCCCACAGCGGCGAAGACACGCCGAAGTTCTTCTCGATGCCTTTGCGATGATGCAGATCGTGATTGGCCACCAACCCTGGAATAAACCCATGGGCCCAATGCGCCGGGCGGTGCATCACGTAGTGCACGGAGATGTAATAGAAGTAGCCCGTGACCGCACCGACAAACGCCGAGGTCAGGCCGGTGTACCAGGCCAGCAGCAGCAACGCCGCAAAGGTGGAACTGGTTTTCCAGCTCGATACACCGATATAGGCCAGCACATCCACATGGTGGGTCCAGTGCTCGTGGCGATACAGCGAGTGGAACAGAAAGCGATGCGCCGAATACTCCACCAGTGTCCAGGCCAGCAGGCCCGCCAGCAGTTGCAGCGGCTCAAGCGGCGCCAGGCAGAGCGCCAGGCCGACAAACAGGGGGACGGTGAAAAAATCCAGGTAATACGCGACTGACGACATCAGCCATTTGTTTGAAGCCGCCATGTGCGGATCGTCCTTGAAGTGCATGAACCGAGGGGAAGTCAAGCCGGGTTGTCCCCGGCGGCGGGCAGAGTGCCCGTTGCCTGGCGCCTTTGCAACAACTCGATGTGCTCGGCGGGCACCAGGGTGCGCAGGGTCTTGTAGAGCACACGGGTTTCCAACAGGTTCCACACCCGCAGCATGGTTTCCAGCGCGTCCAGCGGTTTGCTGATGAAGTCCCGGGCGCCCAGGGCCAGGGCGCGCAGGCGCGTATCGCGGGTGGCGTCGGCGGTAAGGACCAGGATCGGCAGGTATTCACCCTGGGGGATGCGCCGGTTGAGTTGTTCCAGCACCGCGAAGCCGTCGAATTGCGGCATGTGCAGGTCAAGAATCACCAGGTCCGGTTCGAAGCTGTTGAACAACTCCAGCGTGCGCAGCGGCTGGGTGCTGCTCAGCACGTTGGTCAGCCCTTCGCGGGCGAGCAGTTGCTCTACCAGGTCCAGGTTCGGGCGTTGGTCGTCGATGATCAGAATGCGCAGGTCGAGGTTCACATGGGCTCCATAAAAGACTGGTCGAGGTGGGCGAGAAACGCGGGCACGTTGATCGGCTTGTTCAACACGGCGGTTGCGCCTGCCGCCTGCAAGGCCTGGCGGGTAAGGTCGCTGGCGTCGGCGGTGATCATCAGCACCGGGGTGTCACGGGTGATCGGCGATTGACGCAAGCGTTGCAGCACCTTCACGCCGTCGAGGTCCGGCAGGCACACATCCAGCAGAATCAACTGCGGCGCGTGCTGCGCGGCCAGGTCCAGGCCCAGTTGGCCTTGCATGCTCGACAGCAGTTTTATCCCCGGTCGGCGTTGCAGCAGGGTTTCGATCAGCGCCAGGCTGGAGAGGTTGTCTTCGATGCACAAGACCTTGCCCAGGTGCGCGCAGGCCGTGGGGGCAGGGCGCGGCGCCTGCGTGTCGATGACGGGCGTGGCGATGCGCTGCAATGGCGCCACGCGCGTGAACGGCAGTTCCAAGGTGAAGCGTGAGCCAATGCCGGCCTGGCTCTGCACGTTGAGGTGGCCGTCCATGTTTTCCAGCAGGCTTTTGCTCAGGGCCAGGCCCAGGCCGCTGCCTTCCACATTCGGGTCGGCGCCCAGGCGCTCGAAGGGTTTGAACAGTTGCCCCATATGGTCCGCCGCAATGCCGTGGCCGGTATCACACACCGACACGCCGATACGCGGGCCATCAACGACGACTTCGATGCTGACCTCGCCATCGCGCGGGTTGTATTTGATTGCATTGGACAGCAGGTTCAGCAGCACCTGTGTGAGGCGTTGGCGGTCGGCCACGATGCCCACGTCCGCTGCCAAGTCCGGTAATGGCTGCAATCGAATGCCGGCGTCGGCAGCCATCGGCGAGACCAGCGACAGCGCCTCTTGCAAGACCTCCGCCAGCGGGATCGGCGCGATATTCAACGCCAGGCTTCCTGACTCGATCTTGGCGATGTCCAGCACTTCGTTGATCAGCGTCAGCAGATGCTGGCCGGCGCGCAGGATATGCCCGACGTCGGCCTTTTGCGCCTTGGGCGCGTCCATGTCCAGCAACTGCGCGAAGCCCAGGATCGAGTTGAGTGGGGTGCGCAGTTCGTGGCTCATGCGCGACAGAAACTCGCTTTTGGCGCGGCTGGCGCGCTCGGCTTCCTCACGGGCCTTGCGCAGGGCGATTTCCGCAGCGCGGCGGTCAGTGATGTCGCGGGTGATCTTCGAAAAGCCGCGCAAGGCGCCGGTGCCGTCGTACTGGGCGGTGATCACCACGCTGGCCCAGAACCGCGTGCCGTCCTGGCGGCAGCGCCAGCCTTCCTCGGTGTAATCGCCATTAAGGGTGGCTTCGCGCAGCGCCATGTTCGGGTGCTGCGGGCATTCCTCGGGCAAGTAGAACACCGAGAAATGCTGCCCGATGATTTCCTGCTCGGTATAGCCCTTGATCCGCTCGGCGCCGTTGTTCCAACTGGTGACATGGCCCGCCGTGTCGAGGGCGAAGATCCCGTAGTCCTTGACCCCGTCGATGATCAGCCGCAGGCGTTCTTCGTTGTCACGCAAGGCGCGCTCGCGTTCGGCCAGCAGCAACCCGGCTTCCACCAGGCTGGTGCCCAACTGGCCGATTTCATCGTGTTCCGGCGGTTGCGGCAGCAGGGGCGAGCCCAACGCCAGGCGCTGGGCATTGCGCTGTACATTCTGCACCCGCGCCACAATGCCCTTGGACAGGAACAGCACCGCAACAATCGCCCCAAACAGCCCGCAGATCGCCGCCAGCCAGGTGGACAGCAGCAACCGTTGACGGGTTTCGGCCGCCGCAGCGCTGCGCTCGGCCAGCAACGATTCCTCCAGGGTGAGCATGGTGCTGATGTGTTGGCGCAAGGCATCGAGGATGTGCTTGTTGCTGATCAGGATGGTACTGATGGATTGCGGTGTGGCGTCGCGGTCCTTGAGCATCTCTTCCAGGCCGTCGACCTTGCCTTCGATCAGCGGCTTGATGGCGCTCAGTTGCTCACGCACCCGTGGATCACGCACGTTGCGGTCGAGCCGGCGCAGAGCGGACTCGATCTGTGGCCCGGCGTTGAGGTAGCTGGGCAGGAAGTCTTCACGGTGCGTGAGCAGGTAGCCGCGCACACTGGCGGCGGCTTCTGCGAGCAGGGTGTGCACGGCCTGGATATCGCCTTGCACGCGCAGCACCCGGCGCACGTCTTCTTCGGCGCGGGCGGTCTGGCGTTCGGTGGTGTAGATCAGCACCAGGGACAGCAACAGCACCACCAGCGGCAGCGAGATCACCACCAGCGCCTTGCCCCGCAGCGGCAGGTCGGCCCAACGCCGCTTCATGGTGACGTCACCAGGCCCAGGGCGATGCCGCGCACGGCTGCCTGGGTCCGATCAGCCGCGCCGAGCTTGCCGATCACGCGTTCCACATGGGCCTTGGCGGTGCCGGTGGTGATCCCCAACTGTTCGCCGATGGCGCGGTTGCTCATGCCGTTGGCCACCAGGCCCAGTACCTGGCGCTCGCGGGGGGTGAGGTTTTCGCTGGGGGCTGCGCCGCTGGCCTGGCGTTCGGTCATGCGGCGCAACAGCCGCGCGCTGACCGCCGTGTTGAGCGCTTCGCCGCCGGCGCCCACGTGTTGCAGGGCGTCGATCACCTCGGCCCGGCTGGCGTCCTTGAGCAAGTAGCCGACGGCGCCGGCATTCATCGCCGCTTCCAGGTATTCGGGGCTGTCGTCCATGGTGAACATCACCACCTTCACCGCCGGCAGGCGCTCTTGCAGCAAACGCGCGGCGCCCAAGCCGTTGAGCCCGGGCATGCGGATGTCGAGGATGACGATGTCCGGCAGCAGCTGTTCGCACAGCTCGACCGCTTGCAGCCCATCGCTGGCTTGACCGACCACCTCGAACTGCGCAAGGCCGGCCAGCAGCGAGACAAAACCGGTGCGCGTGACTTCATGATCGTCTGCCAGCACGAGACGCAGGACGTGGGTCATTGAGGGGTTCCAGGCAAATGGGCCGGCACGCGGGCGTGCAGTTGGGTACCGCTGTGGGCTGCGCTGACGCAGGTGAAACTACCGCCCAGCAGGCTGGCGCGCTCCTGCATGGTCGCGAGGCCCAGGTGCTGGGCGTCATCGCGCAATGGCGCGCAAGTGAAGCCTTTGCCATTGTCGTCCACGCGCAGGGATGCCTGGCTGTCGTGCAACGCCAGGGTCAAGTGCACCCGGCTGGCGTGGGCATGCTTGAGGACATTGTTGATGGCTTCCTGGCCGATCCGGAACAGCGCGATCTCCACCTGGCTGGCCAGGCGCGTTTCACACTCCGCCTGCCACACCACGCTGATGCCCGCGTCGCGCAGGCGGTCGGCTTCCTTGTCGAGGGCTTTGAACAGGCCGAAATCATCCAGCACCGTTGGGCGCAGGCCGGCGATCAATTGCCGGCCTTCACCGACGCAGTGCTGCGCCAGGGTGAGGATCGCCTGCAGATCGGCGGCGAGTGCGTCAGGCAGTGCGGGGCAGCGGCCGGCAAAGCCTTGCAGTCGCTGGTGCAAACCCGCGAGAGTCTGTGCCAGTCCATCGTGCAGGTCGTAGGCCACGCGTTTGCGCTCGTCCTCCTGGGCGCGGAACAGGCGGTTGACCAGGTCGGACAGGGTCTTGTCGCGGGTTTTGAGGGTGGTCAGCAGCCGATCGTTTTCCAGGTGCGCAGCCAGCAGGGTGGCGAGCAGTTGCAGGGATTCGCTGTCTTCGTGATCCGGCGCCCGCAGGCTGACGCTGTTGCCCAGCACCAGCAGGCCAAAAGCCTGGCCGTCACTGCCGCACAATGGCACTTGCAGCACGCTGTGCGGCTGTTCCTGCCAGCGTGGTGCGCGCAGGTCGCGGTCGGCGAGGGCCGCCAGGCCGTTCAGGCGCGCCGGGCTGCCATGGCTTGCCGTGGTGTGGACGGCCCCTTCGGCGTCCCATTCCTGCAGCAGGCCGTGGTCCATCGCAAGAAACGCGCAGGCGCGCACGAGCACGCGTTCGCGCATGGCGTCGGGGGCCAGTTGGCTCAGCTCCTGTCCGGTATCCACCAACAGCCGCAGCCGCGCCGTGCGGCTTTGCGATTGGCGCAAATGCGCGCGCATGGCCAAGGCGCTGCCGGGGTCATGGGGCAGGTTATGCATGGGTGATGCTCCAGCGATGCAGGGAGGGCGGGGCGTCTATTAAACATGGTTAAACGCCTTGGCGGCTATCTGCCAAATGGCATAGGTAAATGACTCCGATTGGCCGATGGCGCGCCATGCTCGGTTTGGCAAAGTGGGCTCAACGAACACCACTGGAGTCTCCCCATGCAATTCAAGCCCGCAGCAATCGCCCTGATGTTTGCCTTGAGCGTTCCGTTTGTTCAGGCCGCTGAAACGTCACCCTATGTCTACCGCGAGGTGGCCCAGGCGCCCGCCAATGTGAAGGACCGGGAGATTGCCGGTTTGTTCGACCGCTGGAACAGCGCCCTGCAGACCGGCAACGTCACGTCGGTGGTCGACCTCTATGCGCCGGGCGCGGTGTTGCAGCCGACCGTGTCCAACCAGGTGCGCACCACGCCGGACCAGATCAAGGACTACTTCGATCACTTCCTGGCGCTCAAGCCGGTCGGCCAGATCAACTACCGTGAAATCCGCCAACTGGGCACTAACGTGGCCATGGACAGCGGGGTCTACACCTTCACCCTGACTGACGCGAAGGGTAAGGTCAGCCAGGTGCAGGCGCGGTACACCTTCGTTTATGAGCAGGTGGGCGGGCAGTGGAAGATTCTGAATCATCACTCTTCGGCGATGCCTGAGGTGCAGGTCAAGCACGCCAAACAGTGATAGGTGGAGGGGTGATGCCTATCCGTTGGTGGGTGTGAGCGTGGGGGGGCGCTCGGCCGAGTGAACGGCTGGCCTTAGTGGAAATACACCGGTTTGTAAGAAATAACGCTATCGGTGAACATCGGCGGCGCGCCTACATCTGCCACATTGATCTTGACGACACTGCCGTGAGCTTTAGAGATGGTTGGCGTTATCTGACCGATAAATTTTTGTCGTAGTATCTCGTCTGACACTTGCTCGACGAGGCTGGGAGAGGCTTGCGGATACGTATTTTGTGTTTCCGTCATTAACGTGCGCCGCTTGCTGGTCATTTGGGTAGAGCCGTAAGTCATGCTCACCGTGCCTTCAAACGCTTTGACGGGGCGCTGGACTTCTTGTTGGAGCAATCGACCAAAAGCCTGGCTTCGCCCTTCACCGGAATAGCACACCAAAAGCCTGATGTTGTTGTACAGCGAGGGATCAACCCCCTTGCTGTTCAATAACGTCACCAGTTCCCGAGCAGAATAGGGTTTACCCTCAATCACGACATGAGTGCCCCTGCCGAATATTTTGTCAGCCAAGTTACGGGGGTGTCCGTGGGCAACGATGTTAAGACGGTCCACTCCTTTGTATACATCAACATACGTATGCATTTCGTTAGCGACCATCTTAAGGTCCTGCATTGGACCGCCCATTTGTACAACGTTATCGGCTTGCAGACTTTTCTCGAAGTGATTGAGCGGGGCCGAAGGTGCAGAGGCTATAGTTGAAACCGGTCGATGTGTCTGCGGTGAGAACTTGTCAATTTTTGCTCCGTACGGGCGCGCTTTGTCAGCGTCATAATGGAACCAGTGACCTGTGTTCTGATCGCGCATCGCTAGCGCTTTGATACGCTCAGTGCTCGTGCCCACCTGATAGGTCCCTTCAGTGATATCCGCCCTTTTGACGAATTCCTTCATCTGCGCGTTGTTCATCGCACTTTGTTGCACCTGACGGATGTGCGGGAATTTTGCGCCAGGCGCAATGGGTCGAGTGCTGACAGGCAGGCGCGGGGCGCTTCCCAGCACACCTCGGCCAAATGGCCTGCTCGCAGCGCTTGCCGCCCTGGTACGTCCGACGCTACGGAGCGCGCTGCCGCCTTTGGTAAAGGCCGTACCTGTCAGGTACATGACGGCATCAAAACACAGATCGCCAATCGCGGCCAGCGGGTCGCCGTTGATCAAGTTCCTGACGGCGGAGGCCCCAGGTATCAGGCCGAAGATGATATTGGTTATTGCGTTTTCCTTGGCTTTCTCTTCATCAAATGTCGTGATGGCCTTGGTCAACTCAAACATAGTATTAAAGAGCGATGCGGGGTTGCTATGGGAGGCGACGAGTTCACCAATATAGTGACTGCGTGGGCTGGTGAACGAAGCGGGTGTAGTGACCGGTAGGGGGCTGGCTGCTTGTTTAGCGGCCTGGTCCACCGATGGGGTGCGTTCATAGATAGCCGTGTTTTTCCAGGCTTTGCCATAAAGGCTAGGGATTTCGACCCAATTGCCTTGAGGTCCTTCCTTGAAGTTTTTTTTCAGGTCGTCGCGCTTGGTTATTTGCCCTTTTTGCGATGACATTTCATAAAACTCCAGATTGCCGTCACGCTCGGTCTGGAAAATAAGCGCCCGTTTGTCCTGGGGTTGGACTGCATGGCGATCTTCGTGGTCGTGTGTAGAACCGGGAAGGACCAAACGTGACTTTTTGACCTCACCTTCGGTAAAGACTCGAATTTTACCGAACTCGAGATTTTTTCGATCATCTGGGGGCAGTCTGGAAATCTGGTTTTTTATCACGATGGTGTGCGCGTCGATAACGTTTTGTTTGTACGTGTCAAACGCTCGCTCATGTTTGGATTTTGGGTTGGGCAGGCTCGACAGTTGAGCGATCATGCCGGTGGGAAACCGACTGTCATCTGATACCCAGTTTGAAAATCTATTCAACTCAGGATTGGTTAGGTAAAAATCCAACAACGAGAAGGTGGGTTGTGTGGGGCTGGCAAGGTTGCCGCTGCCTCTTCCTATAGGGCTGTTATCCCTGAAACACTTGAGTTCGTAAGGAAGTTCGGCGCCAAACTTCTTCTTGAGTTCGTCCAATCCAATATCGCGTTGGGTGGGCACCTTGGTGGCAAGGTGTTCGAGTGACGTTTGCAACGCTGTAATTTTGTCCTGAAACGCTTTTTTCGTCTGGTCGATATGTGCCTGAGCATAGTTGCCGTCTTCTCGGGGCACGAGTGTGCCGTGCAGTTTTCCCCATTCGATCAGAGCCAAGCGTGATTTGGCTTCCTGAATTCCTTGGCCGGAAGCGGTAATCGGATCCTTGGCGTCCAGTGCGGACACCTGAGCAAAGGTCATCTGCGCGGTGGCGCCAGGACTGTAGGTTTCGATGCGCGCCACCGCTGCCTTGAGCGCTACCCAAGCGGCGGACCCGTAAGTCACGTGATTGGGAATATTTTGAACCAGCAGCTCGGGCGCCGCACGCGCCAGCAGCAGGTGCGCAGCAACAGGGGCCAGCTCTTGCGATGCTCGGTTGAGCTGTACGAGATGGTCGGCGAGTTCCTGTTTGATCGTTGTCAGGGGCTGCCCACTGAAGCGGTAGTCTGCGAGGTTGAAACCTGCCACATGATTGAGAGTTGGACGAAAAAGGCTCTCTGTGTCCAAGGTTGTCGCGATCGCAGTCAAGACCCAGTCATGGGAGGAGCTGGTTTTCCATTGGTCGCCCATTTTTGCTTGCAGGGCAGACTCGAGTTCGCGAGCCTTGGGGGTATTGAGTATTTTCTCTATGACTTGAAGAGGATTGCGCAATTCGCTGCTAGAAAATTGGATGTTTTTTGCCAGGTAACCCAAGGCACCTCGTGGGTCTTTTTTAAGACCATTTTCGATAAGGCTTGGCAGATTCAGGTTGTAGTAGAAGTGACTGTAAACCGCTTTTTGTTCGTACGTCTTCAGCGGCACTGGCCATGACAGGGCTCCCCCCAGAGTGCCAAGCGTTGACACGGGCAGCGGTGGACTGTTGATGACCTGTATTAAGTTGTCGAGTTCTGCCGGTGTTTTTGGCAGGTTCCAATTGTTTGCAAGAATAAACTGTTCGAGTGTAGGGGGCATGGTGATACCCAACTCGCTCAATTGGCCGAATGACGAGTCCGGATCCACATCCATCGTGGTACTCGTCAACGCACCTTCGATTTGGCTGGCGCCGTTGTACTGGAGTTGCTTCAACCTAGAGGACAACGTGTGTATGTCCTCAACGTCGCCCAGCGCAGTTTTTTCCATGGCCAGGCGATCCAGACTGGCCGTTGGGGTCATGTGACTGTCCGGATTGTTAGCCGCGTTTTTTCTGAAGGTCTGGGTCCGCTCCAACTCGTTGGCTCGCACAGCACTCACATTTCCCCATTCTCCATAGAAATTCGCCACGACCTGAAAGGGGGCGCTGGTGGGACTGCCCGGCGTGATTACCAGGGGGGAGTTACCCGCCTCCACCACGCCCGCCGTCCGTAGCACTGGTGCCACGGCCATGTCCCATAAGGGGTCCTTATCTAACGCTCCGAAGGTTTGGTGCTGGCCACTGGCAATCGCGGTCAGACGGCCGAAGGAGCTGATCAGCAGAGGCTTGGAAAGGTCGATATGTTTGCCTTTCGCCCAACCCACGAACTGTGGGTTTTTAAGCAGTTTGTGTAGGTGTGTCCACCATTGTCCGAAGGTTGAATCAGGCGGAATCTCGTCGAGGTAATCGGTATTGTCAAATGAAAGCCCGGTCTTCACGAGTTCATGTGAGGTTTTGGCAAACACCCCCGCGAGGTCCTTGTCGCCCTTGGCCTGGGGAGTTTCGCCAAGGGCTTGATTGGTCGCGTGTGCAGCTGTGCTGGTGGCGGGTGACGGGACCAGTGTGGGCTCGGCCACGAAAGGCTGTGGCAGTACTTGCCCTGTATTCCGGGGGGCGCTGCTAGTCAGTAGGGTCACGAATTTCTACCTCTCAACCTCAATCATTCATGGGTGCCCAGTTTTGGTTCTATCGACGGGGCTGTTGAAGTGAGTGAGCAACCGTGACGTTTGATTCCCCTGTAATGAATTCAAAGGTGTTAGCAATTGCTTCCTCCCCAGACCGTATGCTTGAGGAACGCCTCAGGCGGCCGTCGCCTTGAGCAACTGGCCAGGGATGGCCGCAATCAGTTCGCGGGTGTACGCGGTGGCCGGACGGTTGAAAATCTGCTCCACCGAACCCTGTTCCACCACGCGGCCATTGCGCAGCACCAGCACCTCATGGGCGAAGTTGGCGACCACCGACAAGTCATGGGACACCAGCACGTAGGCAATGCCCATGTCCCGTTGCAGTTCCTGCAGCAGGTCGAGAATGTGTGCCTGCACGGACACATCCAGTGCGCTGACCGGTTCGTCCAGCAGCAGCAGGTCGGGTTTCAACGCCAGGGCGCGGGCGATGGCCACACGTTGGCACTGCCCGCCGGACAGCTCGCGGGGCAAGCGGTCGAGGCAACTCACCGGCAAATGCACGCGGCTGATCAACGCCCGCGCCGCCTGCTCCAGCGCCGCGCCCTTGAGCAAACCGAACGACACCAGCGGTTCGACAATGCTGTCGAACACCGTAAAACGCGGGTCGAGGGCGGCGAAAGGATTTTGCTGCACCAATTGCAGGCGCTGGCGCAATGGGCGGAAGTCGCGCCAACTGAGGTCAGTGACGTCTTGCTGTTCGAACCTCACCCGGCCCTGGCTTGGCTTCTCCAGGCCGAGGGCGATGCGCAGCGCGGTGCTCTTGCCCGAGCCGGACTCGCCGACGATAGCCAGGGTCTGGCCGGGGTAGACCTCCAGGTTGAGACCCTCCAGGGCCAGGAAGGTCGACGCCTCGCCCTTGACCTTGGGCAGGGCGAACGTCTTGCCGACGTTGTGCAGGCTCAGGATCGGCTGGCGCCCCAAGTCGAGATTGATCAACGGTTCGCGGCGCCTGGCGAAGGCGGGCGCGGCGGCGATCAGGGCGTGGGTGTAGTCGTGGCTGGGCTGGGCCAGGATCTGCTTTGGCGGGCCTTGTTCCACCACCTCGCCGTGCTGCATCACCAGGATGCGGTCGGCGCGGTCAGTGGCTACGCCGAGGTCGTGGGTGATGATCAGCAGCGAAATGCCGCGCTCGCTGACCAGTCGTTGCAGGTGATCGAGGATCTTGCGCTGCACGGTCACGTCGAGGGCGCTGGTGGGTTCGTCGGCGATGATCAGGCGCGGGTTACCGGCCAGGGCGATGGCGATCAGCACGCGCTGGCGCATGCCGCCGGAGAGTTCATGGGGATACTGACGCGCACGCAGTACCGGTTTGTCGATCCCCACCTGTTGCAGCAACTCGACAATATCCGCATCGACGCCGGGGTAGCGCTTGCCCTTGGCCAGGATCAACGCCTCGGCAATCTGCTCGCCGACGCGCAGGGTGGGGTTGAGGCTGACCATCGGGTCCTGGGGCACCAGGCCGATGGTGCGGCCGCGCAGGCTGCGTTTCTGGCGTTCGCTGGCGTGGGTCAGGTTATGGCCGTCGACCCACAGTTGCCCGGCGCTGATCTGCGCGTTGTCCGGCAGCAGGCCCAGAATGGCGTTGGCCAGAGTGGATTTGCCCGAGCCGGACTCGCCGACAATCGCCACGGTTTCGCCCTGCGCCAGGGAAAACGACAGCGAACGCACCGCCGGATTGACCTGGCCGCTGGCGCGGTAATCGACACTGAGTTGGCGTACATCGATCAAAAGCGCGCTCATCGCTGGATCTCCTCAAAGGTGCGGGCGATATGGTTGAGGCTGAACACCACCGCCACCAGGAACAGCCCGGGCAGCAAGGACACCCACGGTGCGGTGATCAGGAAGTGCCGGCCGTTGGCGATCAGGGTGCCCCATTCCGCCGCCGGTGGCACGGCGCCGAAACCGAGGAAACTCAAGCCTGCGGTGGCGAGGATTGCCGCGCCGAAATCCAGGGTGGCCAGTACCGCCACCGGGCCCCAGGCATTCGGCAGGATGTGTCGCAGCAAGGTGCGGCCCCAACTGGCACCGCCCAGGCGTGCGGCTTCTACATAGGGCAGGGTTTTCACCCGCAGTACTTCGGCGCGGGTGGTGCGGGCAAAGCCCGGAATAATGCCGATGCCCACCGCGATGGCCACCGGCACGGTGCCAAAACCGATGGCCGTGACGATCGCCAGGGCCAGCAGCAGGCCGGGCAGGGCGAGCAGCACATCGACTACGCGCATGGTCACCGCATCGAGACGGCCACCGGCAAACCCGGACAAGATGCCCAGCCCGAGTCCGCCCACCAGTGCGATCCCCACCGCCAGCGAGGCTGCCAGCACCGACAGGCTCGCGCCGTAGACCACGCGGGTAAACAGGTCGCGGCCCAGTTCATCGGTGCCGAACCAGTGGTTCAGGTTAGGCGCGGTGAGCTTGGCGGCGGGGGCGGTGGCGTAAGGGTCGAAGCTGCTCAGCAGGTGCGGTGCCACGGCGGCGACCAGCGAGAACAGCACCACCAGCACCGCCAGGCTGAACCCCGGCCGGCGCAGCAAGGGCAGCAGGGTCGCCGTGGCGCGTTGCCAGGGGCTGCGGCGGCGCCAGAGGGTTTCACTGCGCACGCGTTTGTGGGTAAGCGTCGTCATGGTCTAGGACACCTTGGGCGTGTGGGAGATGCGCGGGTCGAGCCACGGGTAAAGCAGGTCCACCAGCAGGTTCACCAGGACAAAGGCCGCCGCCGACACGGCAACGATGGCCAGCACCACTGGAATGTCCTGGCGCAGCACGGCTTCCTGGGCCAGGCGGCCGATGCCGGAGCGGGCGAAGATGGTTTCCACCAGCACGGCGCCGGACACGGTATTGCCCACCTGCAAACCGATCAGCGTAAGGATGGGCAGCGCGGCATTCCTGAACCCATGGCGCGCCTGCACCTGGCCTCGGCTCAGGCCTTTGGCGTAGGCGGTGACGATATAGGCTTCTTTCCACACGCCCTGAAAACTGCGTTGCAGCACCTGGGCGTACACCGCCGCACTGGGGATCGCCAGGGTGATCGCCGGCAGTACCAGGCTTTCGAAGCCCCGGCTGCCGGTGGCGGGAAACCAACCCAGGCCAAACGCAAACACCTGGATCAGCAGCAAACCCATCCAGAACACCGGCACCGAAAAGCCCAGGGACGGCAAGCGCGCCAGGGCTTTTTTCAACGGTTGCCAGCGGATATACGCGGTGAGGTACGCCAGGCCGATGCCGCCCAGCAGCGACAGCACAATCGCCAGCCCCGCCAGGGACAGCGTCTGGGGCAGGCGTTCGGCGAGCAACTCGGCCACCGGGCGGTTAAGCGACAGTGACTGGCCGAAGTCACCGTGCAACGCGCCCAGCAGCAGGTCGATATATTGCTCGAACAGGCCTTTATCCAGCCCGTAATAGGCCCGCGCCTTGGCCAGGTCTTCCACCGACAGCGCGTCGGCTTCCATGCCGGACGCACTGAGCATGATCGACAAAGTGTCGCCCGGCAGCAGGTAGAGGATGAAGTAAGTGATGCTGTACGCACCCCAAAGCACCAGCAGCGCCTGGCCGACCCGGCCGATCAAGTAGCGGCTCATGGTGCATCGACCTCGATATCACCCAGCAGCGCAAAGCCTTCGGCGGTCCAGCGGAAGTTTTTCACTTTGGATGAGGTCGCCGCCTGCCACACGCGCTCGTAGACCGGGAACGCCGAGCCCTCATCCACCAGCAGGTCTTGCAGGGCGCCGTAGGCTGCTGCACGTTGCTGGCTTTGGGTGGCGGTGATGCCGGCATCGAACAGGCCCTTGGCGGTGTCCAGTACCGCCGGTTCGTAGAGGTTGGTGGCCAGGGTCGAGCTGTTGGCGGTGCGCGGATCGAGGATGGTTTGCAGGATGATCGGGTCGGCGCGCGTCATGTAGTTGATGGTCAGGTCATAGTTACCGGCGGAGTTGTTGGCGACCCACTCGGCGCGGGTGACCACGCTGAGCTTCAACTCGATGCCGACCTTGCGCAGTTGATCCTGGATCAGTACGTCGCCTGCGGTTTCAGCCGGGCTGATGTTGTAGCTCAGGCTCAGGCGCTTGCCGTTTTTGCTGCGGTAACCGTCGGCGCCCTTGGCCCAGCCTGCCTGATCCAACAGGCGCTCCGCACCCGCCGGGTCATACACCAGCTTGGCGCCCTGGCTTTTGAAGTAAGGCGTGGTCACGTCATAGATGCCGTCCACCACCGGGAATTCAGCGTTGTACACGGTGCTGGCGTAGCTCTTGCGGTCGATGGCTTTTTGCAGGGCCAGGCGTACCTGTTTGTCGCCCAGGGCGCGGCCGTCACGGGTGTTGGGATACAGGTTCAACGCCGGCCCCGGCAGCGAACGGCTCTGGATGGTCGCGCCCTTGGACTGGAACAGCTTCAGGTCGACCTCGGAGAACGGGTTGCGCGGCCACAGGATGTCGGCCTTGCCTTGCAGGAACAGACCGTTGCGCACGCTTTCCTCGGGGATGTAGGTGACGTCCACCGCATCCAGGTGCGCTTCGCCCTGGTTTTTCATATTCGCCGAGGCCCAGGCGTAACCCTTGCGTTTGGTCAGGTGCGCGCCGACTTCCGGGGTGTAGCTGGCCAGCACGAACGGGCCGGTGCCGATGATCTTGCCCAGCGAGCGCTCCTTGGCGCTGAGCGCATAAGAGGCGGGCGCCAGGATCGACAGGTTGGTGGTGGACGTGGCTTGCAGGAACCCGGCGTTGGGTTTGGCCAGCACCAGTTTGACGGTCAGGTCATCCACCACTTCGGCATGGTCGAACCCCGCCAGATAGGTGGCGCCGAAGGTGGCCGGCAACTCGGCGGCCAGCGCCTTGTTGCTGTCGAAGGCGGTTTTGACCGCCACGGCATTGAAGCGCTCGCCATTGCTGAAGGTGACGTTATCGCGCAGGTTAAAGGTATAGGTGAGCGCGTCGTCACTGACTTCCCAGCTGTTGGCCAGCCAGGGAATGATCTTGCCGGTTTGCGGGTCCTGGTCGGTCAGCGACTCGGCGACATTGCGCAGCAACACCCGGTGTTCCAGCCAATAGACCTGGAATGGGTCGACGCTGACCAGTGTGGTGTTGTCGCCAAAGAAGGCGATATTCAGGGTCTTGCCGACCTGGCTGTCACTGCCCGAAGGTGAGCAGGCGGCCAGGCTCAATGCCAGGGCGCAAGGGGCCAATAGACGGCTCATCAAGTTGGAGGTGTTCAATGGGATGCCCTCGTATGGCGATTGGCTTAGAAGTCGTAGGCCAGCTTGGTGTACCAGTAGCCGCCGCCGGGGTAGAACGGCGGGTTGCCGTAGGGCGCCAGGCCCAGGTTGCTGTAGACGGCGTGCCGGTCGGGGCGCACGTCGAAGATGTTGGTGCCGCCGATGCTCACGGTGATCTGGTCGACGAAGGTGTAGCTGACGTCCAGGTCGGTGATCCATTTGGCGCCGAAGCTGCGGTCGCCCGTGGGGTTGACCGCCAGCGTCTTGACCGCGCCGTAGCGGCTGGTTTGCAGGTTGACCTCGAGGTCCTTGACCTTCCAGTTGGCGCCCAGGATCCATTTGGTCTTGGGCGACGCTTCGGTCAGGTCGCCTTCGCGGTCGCGGCCCACCAGGGTCACGCCGGAATTGGCCAGCGCATTCGGTGTGTCGCGGGTGCCTTCGATGGTGGTCTTGTTCCAGTTGAAACCCAGGCTCCAGCGCACTTCGCCCCAGGTATCCAGCGGTGTGGTGTGGTCGGCGACCACGTCCAGGCCACGGGTGCGGGTATCGAAGGCGTTGGTGTAATAGTTGACCCAGGTGCCTGAGGGCACGCCTTGGCCGGTGAGGATGCCGTTGATCACGCCGTTGCCCTGGTCGTAGATATTGCTGGTCAGGGCGATGCGGTCGTCGATGTCGATCAGGTAGGCATCGGCAGTGATGCTGGTGCGCGGTGCCGGTTGCCAGGTGAGGCCCAGCCCGAGGTTGCGCGATTTTTCCGGCTTGAGGTCATCACCGCCCAACGCCTTGGCCAGGTTGCTGCCCGACGGGGTCAGGCGGGTGACGGCGGGCACTACGTTGCCGTTCACGTCGGTGGACACGCGGTTGTCGGCCACGGTGTAGCCGATCTGGGTCAGGGACGGCGCACGGAAACCGGTGCCGACAGTGCCGCGCACGGCCACGCTGTCGGTGAGTTCGTAGCGCGAGTTCACTTTCAGGCCGAGGGTGTTGCCTGAGTCGTCATCGTAATGTTCGACCCGCCCGGCGACGTCGAGAAACCAGCGTTCGGTCAGGTCGAAGCCCAGGTCCAGGTAGCCGGCGTAGTTGTTGCGGATCAGGCTGACTTCGTCTTCCGGACGAATCGTCACCGCCGCCTGGGCACCCGATGCCGCCGGGTACGAACCGGTGATATAGGCCTCGGGGTCGCCGGCGAAGGTGCTGAAGTGCTCCCAGCGATGTTCCAGTCCGGCCGACACCTGCACCGGCGAAGTCAGGTTGAACAGGCTGTCGTAGCGGCGGGTGAAATCCAGGTTGTTGACCCACTGCTCGAAGCGGAAGGTCGCCAGGTTGTCGAACTTGGTCGGTGACGCGGTGCCCAGGGACGGGTTGATGTTGAGGTCGCTGGAGTGGTGGACGTTGTTGCGCCCGTAGGTGGTGCTCAGGTCCCAGTTCCATTCGGCTGCCTGGCCCTTGCCGCCGAACAGCAATTGATAATCGCGGTCCTTGATGTTGTTCAACGGGTAGTAACCGTCGGGGAACACCTCGGGCACGGCGGCCCGGCCGGTCGGCAGGCGGAAGTAGTTGGCGGCCTCGGCGTCTCGCTCGCCGTAGGTGGAAAATGAGTACAGGGTCAGGTCTTCCAGGGGCAGTTCGGCGTTATAGGCCAGGTTGAAGGCCTTGAGGTCGGGGTCGCCGTTCTTGATCGCTACGCGGTCCCAGGCGGCTTCCCTGGCCGGATCGTTGAAGGCCCTGACGCTGCCGTCGGCCTTGTCGTTCCACGACGCTTCGCCACGTTTGCGTGCATCCGCCGACAGGTGGAAAAAGCCGCCATCGCCCAGTGTGAAGCCTTGGTCGCCGGCCACCTTGATGGTCTCGCCCTGGCCGGAGAACAACTGGCCGTAACTGGTTTCCAGGTGACCGCCGCTGCTGCCGGTCTTGAGGATGATGTTGATCACACCCGCCACCGCATCGGACCCGTACTGGGCCGCTGCGCTGTCTTTGAGCACTTCGATATGGTCCACCGAGCTGACCGGGATCAAGTCGATGTCCACCGCATTCGCACCGCTGTTGTCGATGGACCCGCGCTGGCCCGTGGCGCCGTTGTGGCGGCGTTTGCCGTTGACCAGCACCAGCGTGTAGGCGGGGCCGAGGCTGCGGTTGCTCAGCGGGCGGGTCACCGAGTTGTAGCCGGCGATGTTGGTGCCGAAGTTGAACGACGGCAGCAATTTGGCAATCGCTTCGGACAACTCGGCGCGGCCGGTCTTGAGCAGTTGCTCGCTGTTGATCACATCAATCGGCGCCGGGCTGTCGGCCACGGTGCGCGCCTGACCACGCAGGCCGGTGGAAATCACGGTGACGGTACCGAGCTTGGCGTCTTCGGTCGAAGTTTCGGCGAAGGAGGGCGCGGCAGCGAGCAGCAGGGAACTGGTCAGCAGCGACAGGTGAAACTTCTTGAGGGGCAGCGGGGCGGCGAGGTCGGGCATGTCGAGATCGGTCCATTTAGCCTTTTACAGGCACCTGGTGGTCGGGGGTACGTCCTCCGCCAGGTATGGGGTCGGTCTGTGAAGTGAAGATATTCCTATAAAAAACCCGAGGGAAAGTCTTTTTTGGAATAAGCTAATTATTAGATATTGTTATTATGTGATTTATTAAGATCATCTATTTTTATGATGTTTTGCGCTGGTGCGGGCCGTCACGCTCAGCGAGACCAGTCCGCTTGCGCCATGTAGCCACCCGCGAAAAAAGACAACAGAACGCAGATGTTTGCGCTCAGTTAATATATGACCCACGGCCACGAGCAATGGCTTCAATCGCGGCCAAGCCTTTCCTGAATCCCCCCTGAGAAACAGTATGAACACCGAATTGACGGAAGAAGAGATGCGACAGGCGCTATTCGGCGTATCTGTGCCCGCAGTGTCGACGGAAGCTGACCCTCAGCCAGAACCCGTTCCAGCAGTCGTGATACCGCCAAAGGCAACGCCCAAAAAGCAACAGAAAACCTCAAAAAGCTTTACCCCGAGGCTCAGGGTCACACTGCGCGTGGGCAATGAGTTCGAAGGGCAGATGCACGAGATCATTCATGAGGCTGATACGCTCAGCACCCTTGTAGCCGAGCAAGAAGCTACCAAGGCAGCCAGGAAGAAGTTTCGTTTTGTCGAAGTGGTCTCGGTCAAGTCGATGTAGTGGCGATCGCCATTTCTCCAAGGCGTTGCAGCGGTTTCGCACAGCGCACATTTCTTTGAACTCAACCGGCCACCCACTTTCCGGCATCCCCTGGGCCGCTTTCGGGGCGACTGGAAAATGTGGTGGGACATGCTGACCGGCCGACTACCGTTCTGAAGCACGGCTGCCGTGAAGATTGAGGAATGGATCTTCACGGCACCAGTTCATTTTTGGACAGGCCGTATTCCCCCAACGAATAGAGCAAGGTTCCATACCCCAGTTGGTCGTAGCCGCCGCTGTTGGGGCCATAATCCCCGCCACCGCCTTCCACCTCGACTTTGTGCGCGAAGGCTTTCACGTTCGGCGCGCTGAGGCCTTTGAGCACCACGTAATGGTTGTAGAGCAGTTCCCAGATCGGGCGGATGTCGCCACGGTGATCGGGCGAGATGACGGTCTGCTTGAACGCGCTGTTGATGAAGGTCGTGAACGGCACGTCATTGCCCAGGTTGTACTTGGCCACATACTCGGCGCCTTGCAGCACCCGGTTGTTCTGGTAACCGAACAGGTCGTCGCCCTGGCTCCAGGCCATTTGGCAGAAGCTGCCGAGCAAGGCGATATCGAGCATCGTGTGCGCTTGGTCACGCCCGCTTTCCTGGACTTGACCGAGGCCATTGCCGTAGAGCTTCCACACAGCGTGTTCGATGGCGCCGTTGCCGGCGCCGTGCTTGAAGTAGTTGACCGCTTCATCGTAGATGTCGCGGCGGTCGGTCAGCACGCCGATGGCCAGCATCGCGTTCATGTTGGCCAAGTCCCAATTCGCCCAATAGTGGTCGACCGGCGCGTTATTGTGATGCACCAGAAAATCATGATTCATCGGGTAGAAGACCGTGAGCATCATGCTTTGGAACTGACGAAAATCCGCCGCCTTCCACTTTGAATAACCGCGCAGCAACTCTGCGGCGTTGGCCAGTTGATAACCGTACAAGCCGGATGCCAGGAAGCGGTCCGAGGTGCCTGCAATCGACGTAAGGGCGCTGGACCATTGGTTCAACATCGCTACGGCTTTGTCGGCATACGCGGGATCACCCGAAAGCTGCCAGCGCAGGGCCAGTGCGTACGCTGCTGCAGCGTCATTGAATAAGCGGGCGTAGTTTTCCGGATGTTGGCCATCCGCGCCCCGATACACCACTGCGACCGGGCTCGGGTTCCAGGCCAGTGAAGCGTGCCGGTTGGCGATCAGCTTCTGCCACCCGGCCAGCCACGGCTGGTTATGGTTGGCCAGTTTTTCGCGGATGCGCAGGAAGTCCTGTTCGGTCTGCAACAGGCCTGGATGGACGAATGCGTCGGGATGTGGGGTTGCGGCGTGACTGGCAATACTGATCGACAGTGCGCTGAGCAGCATGGCCCCTTTGGATAGGCGTTTGACGGTGCGCGTCGCCTTGAGCAAAAAAGTCATGGTGTGTTCACCGTGATGTGTGGAGTTTTACGCTGCGTAAACAGCAATACATACAGGACCGGGATCAACCCCAGCGTTACCAACGTTCCCAGTGCAAGACCGCCCATCATGCTGATTGCCATGCCTTTCCACAGTGGCCCGGCAAACAGCATCAACGGGATCAGCCCGAGGATGCAGGTCAGTTTGGTCATGACGATCGGGCGCAGGCGTTTGACGGCGGCATTTACGACGGCCTCGTACACGGGCAGGCCGTCGTGGAGTTCCGCTTCAATACGCTCCAGCAACAGCACCGCGTTATTGACGATGATCCCTGCCAGTGACAGCAGGCCGAACGTGGCCATGAAGCCAAACGGGTAACCGGTGACCAGCAACGCGACTGAAACGCCGATCAGTACAAAGGGAATTGCGCAAACCACAATCAGCACCTTGCGAAACGAATTGAACTGCCACACAAACAACAACAGCATGGCGATCAGCGCGTGGGGCAGGTATTGCAGCAGCGCCTGGTTGGCATCTGCCGAGTCTTCGATTTCACCGCCCAGTTCAATCCGGTAGCCCGGCGGCAAGCGCAGTGCCGCGACCTGCGGCGCCAGTTGCTCGACGATGGACGTCGCCGTCAGCGACGGGTTGTGGCCCACTACGGTGATGGCCCGTTCCTGATTGCGGCGCATCAGCGTGGACGGTTCGCTGGAGGCGACAATGCGGGCAATGGCCGACAGCGGCACGGGCGTCGAGCCGTCGGCCGGGTAGACCTGGATACCGCGCAGGTCGGGCGATACGGTGTTTGTCATCGCAGGTTCGCGTACCACCAGCGGTACGCGGGTCTGATTGTCCTGCAGGGACGAAACCTGGAGGCCGCCGAAGTGTAATTGCAAGGCCTGGGCTATGGCCTGGGTGTCGACCCCGGCGCGGCGTGCACTGTGCTGGTCGACCTCGACGGTATAGCGCGCCAGGCGCGTGCTCCAGTCATTGCGCACATCGAGTGTGCCCGGCATGTTGCGCAAAGCGTTCTCGATCTGGCCGGCCAATAGGCGTAATACGTTCTCGTCCGGGCCAATCACGCGATAGATCGCGACCCCGGCTTCTGTGGTGCCCAGGGAAAACCGTTTGGGCTCGGCGCGCAGCTCGGGGTGTTGTTTGAGCAGATAGCGACGCATATTGGCAATGACCGCATCGATATCCGTGCCCGCCATGACGCTGACGGTGAAGTAAGCGGTTTCCGGTGCTGGCTGCGGCGGGTTGAGGCCCAGCACGATGCGCGGTCCGCCATCGCCCACGTAGCCGATGCTGTCGACTACCTGGGGTTCCTTGCCTAACCACAGGCTGATCTCGCGCACGCTTTGCAAGGTCTTGCGCGAACCGCTGCCGGGCTCCAGGGTGATGGGCACCTGAAACTGCAACCGGTCCGACTGGGGTAAAAAGTCATAGGGCACGCGCATCAGTTCAAAAATGGCGGCGGCCAGCAACACCAACATGGCCATCAGAAACAGCACTTTGTGCTGCAGCACGCGGCAGATGACGGCCCGATAGCCTTGGTAAAAGCGGCTGTTGTAGCTGTCCTCTGACGCCTTATGACGTGGGGGCTTGGCAAAATACAGGCACAGCAGCGGCGTGACGGTGATGCTCAACAGCCACGAGCCGAGCAGGGTCAGGGCAAGAACAATGGCCAATGACCGCAGGTATTCATTGGTGCTGGTCTGGCCGAGGAAGAACGGCGAGAAGGCCAGCACAATCACCAGGGAGGAGGTCAATAGCGGAATCGCCAGCGTACGCCCCGCATCCTCGCAGGCCTGGCGGCGTTCCTCACCGGCATGCAGCCGGCGCTCGATGTCCTCGGCGATGACAATGCCGTTGTCCACCAGCAAGCCGAGCGCGAGGATAATCGCGGCAATCGATACGGTCTGCAGCTCGACCCCCAGCATGCGCATGGCGATCAACGTGCCGAGGATCGTCAGCGGCACAATGGCGCCGACCACCAGGCCGGTGCGCCAGCCAAGGAACAGCATCACCACCGCCATGACGATGACCACGGTTTCGATCATCACATGCTTCATCTTGGACATCTGCTGATCGACCACATCGGCCTGGAACGTCACCACATGGGCGGTAAAGCCCAGCGGGAGTTGCTGCTCCAACTGCGCCAGTCGTTCGCGCAGGGCTGCGCCGAATTGATGAATGTTTTGCCCTGGCGCCATCGACACGGCCAGCACCACGGCGTCCTGGCCCTGGTACACCGCGGCGGTCTGGGGCGGGTCGGCAGCCATCACGGCAATCTGCGCAAGGGCGCTCAACGGCACCGATTGCACACTGCCGTCGGCGCCGGGCAGTTGAATCGGCACCTGGCGCAACTGTTCCACACCGAGCAATTCGCCGGTCACGGTGAGGGTGGTGATCTGCCCGCCAATGTCGGCGATACCGCCAGGCGCCAGCACATTCTGTTGCTGCAGTTGCTGGAACAATTGCTGCGGGGACAAACCCAGCCCGGCCAGGCGTTGCGGGTTGAAATCAATTGAAAGCTGTTGATCCTGCAAACCATGCAAGGTGACCTGGCCGATGCCCGGCAACCCGCCCAACTGGTCGCGCAGGCGCTTCAACGGCCCGCGCATCTCGCTCATGCTGTAGCCGGGTGCGGTAACGGCGATGGAGGCCACGGCAACGCGCCCGAAATTATCGTCGACAAACGGCCCTTGGGTGCCGGGTGGAAAGCCCGCGCCGGCTTCGGCGACCTTATTGCGCACCTGTTGCCACAGCACGCCGAGGTCCTTGGTTTCATCACGGGCCGTCACTTGGATAACCACGCTGCCGGGATGAATCGTGGTCACGATATTTTTGATTTGCGACAGTTCGCGCAGTTTTTCTTCGGTGGGCCGCGCCAGCAATTCTTCGGCGCGTTCGCTGGGCAGTCCGGGGAACTGGATGCTCACCAGCGCATCGCGGATGGTCACCGAGGGCTCTTCCTGGGTGGGGAAGCTGAGAAACGTCGCCACACCTGCGATCAGGATCAACAGCGCGGTGAAGAGCGTCAGGCGGCTTGCGCCCAAGGCGTGTCGGGTCAGGTTGATCATTCGGTTGTGCTCAAGCGGCTGGAGGGCGCAAGCAGGTTGACGGGCTGGCCGTCACTGAGAAACGCGACGCCCGTGACGACCACTTGCTCGCCATCCTTGAGGCCGTTGTCGACAGTGACGCGGCCCTGGTCGATCAGGCCGATCTTGATGTCACGCTGGGCGACCTTGCCCGCGGTGGGGTCATAGACAAACACTTGCACCTGGCTGGCATCACCCCCGATGCGCAGGGCCTGGGTTGGAATGGACAGCGGGAGCGGAGCAGGGGACGCGAGCCTCACATTGAGATTCACGCCGCTGGGCAGCGCGAGGTCGTTGGCGGTCAGGCGAAAGCGCGCGCTTTGCAACAAACCGTTCTGTGCGCGCATCGACAGGCCTTCCAACACCAGCGGCAGGCTAGAACCCGGCGCGGTCGGGTCGGCGGCTACGGCGTGGTCCCCAGGCTTGAGGCTGGCGGCCTGTTCCACCGGGATTTGCACCAGCACCTGCAAAGCGCCCGAGGCCTCCAGCTCCATCACGACCTGGCCGGGCGATAGCTCGCTGTACAGCTGCGCAGGCCGAGCCACGACGCGGCCGTTGAAAGGTGCAATCAGTTGCCCTTGGCGCTGATCGCGGCGCACCAGGTCCAGCGCCGCTTCATCGGCGGTCTGCTGCGCGACGGCCGCTTGCCACGCCGCTTCGGCTTGCTCCACAGCGCTGGTCGCGACGCTACCCTGGGTAAACAACTGTTGCTGGCGGACTTTGTTGCGCTTGCGCTCGCTTGTCTGTGCCACGCTGGCAAACAAGGTGGCCTGGGCCTGTTTCAGGCGCAGCCGGACTGCGGCCGCGTCCAGACTCGCCAGTACCTGACCTTGTTTAACCGAATCGCCTACATCAACGTTCAAGGCGACCAGACGACCTGCGCCCTCGAAGGCCAGCGTCGCACGTTGGCGTTGGCGCACAACGCCGGTCAACGGCGCAGCGTCCACTTGCGCGGCGCGCACTGCGGTGACTTTTACGGACCTTACGGCGGGCTCCGGCACGGGTGACTCGCGCGAACAGGCCGCCGTTGTCAGGCAGGCGAGGCCGAGGAGGAGACGGGCCCAGGGACGAAACAGCTGAGGAAAACCATGCATGCCTGGGGCCTCGTTATCAGAAGGTGTAGTTGATGGCGAACAGGCCAAGGCCGGCGCTTTCACGCAGGACCAGCGGGCTGTTGCGGGCCTGGTCGGCGTACTGGGTCAGCGTCAGGCTGACCAGCGTCGACCAGTGTGCATCCAGGCTGTGCTGCCAGTTCAAGGCGGCGGAGTAGGCATAGATGCCTGCATCGGCGCTGTATTTTCCATAGAGCGAACGCTGGCTCTGCGCCTGGGTGACGCCGAAGTAGGTCTGGTTGTAGCGGCTATCGCCGGCGTGCGCATCGAGGTCCAGGGCCAGGGTGTCGCTGTCGGTATGAAACAGAATGCCTTCGAGGCCAAAGCGGTAGCGGTTGCCCCGGTGCTCGCCGGCCATGCGCAGTTCGGCTTCGCCGCTGACCGACAGCCAGTCAAGCAGTTGCTGGCTGAGGGTGAAGTCGGCGACGGTGGCGCCGTTGACATCGCCCATGCCGTTCAGCTCGCGGCCGCCGGGGCGGCTGGTGCTGTCCTTTTCCTTGCGGCCCAGGTCGTAGTTGATCGCCGCGCTGGCAGCAAAGCCGCTGTCGGATTGAAATTGCACACCCAGGCCACGGGTGCTGTCGGCAAACAACACACCGCGCTGGATGCTGAACATCGGCAGCACGAGCGCCCGGTAGCGGTCTGCGCCCATGAAGCGCGGTGTGACGCCCATGCCGAGGCCCAGGGTGGCAGTGGTGGTGTCGGCCGCCTGTGCCTGAGGCGCCAGCGTGCAAGACATCAACGCGGCGGCGCCCCAAAGCGCGGCACGGGTAGGAGGCGTGATCAAACTCATGATGGAACCCTTTCTGCGGAGGAAAATAACGGTGCGCCAGACAGCGCGCGATACAGCGCCAGGCGGTTGAACAACAACTGGTAGGTGGCCTTGCGTAATCCGATGGCGGCTTCAGCCAGGCGAATTGAAGCGCCGGTGTGCTCTGAACGGGCAGCCGCACCCACGGCTATTTGTTGGTCGAGACGCTTGGCCTTCAAGGCGGTCAACGCCGCCAGATCAATTTGTGTGGTGGCGTTGGCCAATGCTTGCTGGCGCTGAGTCAACAGGTCGGCGATTTCGCGGAAGGCGTCCTGCACGGTTTTTTCGTATTGGGCGACTGCCGACTGTTGGCGAGCGGTGGCCAGGTCCAGGTTGGCCTGGTTGCGGCCACCGTCGAACAACGGCAGGTTCAGTTGTGGGGTGAACAGCCAGGCGCCGCTGCCGGCCGAAAACAAGTTGCTCAAGCGCGGGCTGGCGATGCCGACACCGGTGCTCAAGGTGATCGAGGGGAAAAACGCTGCACGGGCGGCACCGATGTTGGCATTCGCCGCGCGCAGGGCTTCCTCGCATTGGCGCACATCGAAGCGCTGCAGCAGGCGCTGTGACGGCATCTCGACCAGCCATGGCGGGGGACTGAGGTCGATGACGGCGCTGTCTGCCGCCGCTGTAGAAAGGGCAGCCTGATAGCCGGTGACCCACGCCAGCGCCTGTTGTGCACGCGAGTAGTCGGCGCTTGCATCCTGCAATAGCAGAGTGGCGCGACGCACCTCCATGCGCTGGGTGTCGACCGTGTCCGGGGCTACCAGGCCTTCCTTTTGCTGACCGTCGAGTACGCTCAGCAGTCGTTTCTGGTCGTCGAGAATTGACCGCGTGTCGGCCTGCACGCCCGCCTGCAAGCGCTCCTGCAAATACAGACGCGCCACTTCGACGATCAGCGCCTTGCGCGCCGCCAAAGCCCCGTAGCGTGTGGCGAGGTAGTCATGTTGCGCCGCTTCGGACAGGCTGCGCACCCGGCCGAAAAAATCCAGCTCGAAGTCCGATACACCCACGGACGCGACCGCGATGTCCTGCCCGTAACGTTCGTCGGCGGCCTTGTCGTGCAAGTGCTGGCGGTTGCGTTGCAGCCCCAGGGCCACGGTGGGTAAGCGATCGGCGCGAGAAATGCCGTACTCAGCGCGGGCTTGCTCGACTCGCAGCAACGCCAGGCGCAGGTCGCGGTTGTAGTCCAAGGCGTGTTCAACCAGAGCCGGTAACTGCGCCGATGAGTCCAGGCTGGCCAACAGGTGTTTTTCCTCTTCGGACAGCGCTTCCACGCTGTTGATCATGGAGGAGGGCGCGCCCGTTAGCCGTGAGCCTTGCAGGGTGTCCGGCACTGGCAACGCGGGCGTCTGGTACATCGGCGCCAGTGAGCAGCCGTTCAACATGCCCACCAGCAGCAAAACCGCGCCGAGGCGTTCAGGCAGCTTGATAGGCTTGGACAGCGGTGCAGTGGTCGGCATAGGATCGGTTCGCGAAAGTCGGGCGTAGGCCAATACTGGCAGCGGACTTTCAATAAACCGTTCGTGAATTATCAAGGTTTCATCAAGAGGCTTCTTTGTGTCAGGAAAACGTATCCTCATTGTCGAAGACGACGCCGACAGCGCCAATATTCTCGAAGCCTATCTGCGCCGGGACGGCTTTGAGGTGGCCTTGGCCGAAGACGGCCAGCGTGGCCTGGACCTGCACAAAAGCTGGCAGCCCGACCTGATCCTGCTGGACGTGATGCTGCCCCGCTTGAGCGGCACGGAAGTGTTGTCCGCCGTGCGCCGCAGCAGCGACACGCCGGTGATCATGGTCACGGCCATGGGCGATGAGCCGGAAAAACTCGGCGCCTTGCGCTATGGCGCGGATGACTATGTGGTCAAGCCCTACAGCCCGCGTGAGGTGGTGGCGCGGGTGCATGCGGTGTTGCGACGTACCCTGGGCAGCCAACCGGTTGAACAGCTGCTGCGCCATGAAAACCTGCGTGTTGATCTCACCGCCTTCACGGCCAGCCTTGAGCACCGCGATGCGCCGCCGCAGGTGCTCGACCTGACGCCGACGGAGTTCAAGCTGCTGGTGACGTTGCTCAAGACACCATCCAAGGCGTTCACCCGTGATGAGCTGCTGGAAATCTGCCTGCCGGAAAGCGAAGCCCTGGCACGGGTCGTTGATGCCCACGTACACAACCTGCGACGCAAACTGGAAACCCATGGCATCGCCGGGGTATTGGTGACCGTACGCTCCATCGGCTATCGGTTCAGGTAAGCCGCATGTTCAAGAAATCTCGGGTCAACGACAAACCGCTGTGGCGCTGGGTCGGTATGCGCATGAGCCTGTTGGCAATCGGCGCCGTTGTGGTGATTGCGCTGTGCATGTGGGTCAACTTCAAACTGTCGGACTGGTATTTCTTGCAGCGCCTGCCGCCGCAAGCGCGTGAGGAGTTGCTGCACCTGCGCGCCGAGCCGCAACTCAATGAAACACGCTTGCGCCAACTGGTTGCCGAATACTACCCGGTGGAATTCTTCCAGCCGGATATCGCCAATCGCGACTGGCTGATCCTGGCCTGCCTGGTGCTGGCTGCCATCCCAATCATCATCATCTGTGGCTTGTGGTTTTCACGCCCCTTGTCCAGCCAGTTCTCGGCAATAGCCCAAGGGGCACGGCGAGTTGCCGGCGGAGATTTCTTCACGCGCCTGCCCATTCACCGGCACACCCCCGACGAGCTGCAACGCCTGATCGGCGACTTCAACAGCATGACCACGCAACTGGAGCGTTACGAGCGGGATGTGCGCGAGTCCAGCGCGGTCATCGCCCACGAATTGCGCACGCCACTGAATGCCGCCATGGGGCGCGTGCAGGGCATGCTCGATGAGGTGTTCCCCAGCGATGCCGTACAGTTGGGCATGGTCAAGCGTCAGCTCGATCAGCTCAGGAAACTGGTGGATGACTTGCACCTCTTGTCGATGGCCAGGGCGGGTCGACTGGTGCTGGAGCGCAGCGACTTTTCCCTGGCAGCCCTGGTGAGCGAACGGCTGGCCTGGTTCCAGCCGCAATTGGATGACTTCGGTGTGCAGACGTACATCACTATCACCGACGGGTTTCGTATCAATGCCGATCGTGATCGCCTGGGCCAGGTGCTGAATATCCTGATCGATAACCTGCTGCGCTATGCGGCAGGGGGCGGTGAATTGAGCATCATGGCGCGGCAGGTCGAAGGGCGGGTGGTGATTGAGATCGGAGACCTTGGCCCTGGTATCGAGGCGCAACACCTGGACAGTGTCTTTGACCGCTTCTGGCGTGCAGAGCGTTCCAGGGCGCGTTACTCGGGCGGCAGCGGGCTAGGCCTGTCCATCGCCCGGGCGATTTGCCAGGCCCATGGCGGCGCCATTACCGCCAGCAATCGTAGCCAGGGCGGCACTCTGATCAGGGCGGAATTTCCGTCATAGCGGTCGCGTTAATATCTATGGCTAGATAGCTATTAATATATAGGTAATAATCGCCCCGACGGCGTTAATTCGAGCGCCTGGCGCAGTATTGACGGGGCACGGCCATGGCGAACGGACAACATCGGTTCAAACGAATTCTGCTTACCAATGACGATGGCATCGATGCCCCAGGGCTCAAGGTTCTGGAGCGCATCGCTTGCCAATTGGCGAGTGAGGTCTGGGTCGTCGCACCGCTGCTCGACCAGAGCGGCACCTCCCATTCCTTGAGCCTGCATGCCCCCCTGCGCATGAGCTACCACGGCACACGCCGGTTTGCGGTCACGGGTACGCCAGGCGATTGCATCGCAGTGGCGCTCGGGCATCTGCTGAGTCACGACAAGCCGGACCTGATTTTATCCGGCGTGAATCGCGGGGCGAATCTGGGAACGGAAACGGTGTTTTCGGGCACCGTCGGCGCCGCGATGACAGGGTTGCTGTTCGGTATCCCATCCATTGCGTTGAGCCAGGCGTTTACCGACCGTACCGCAGTGCCTTGGGGAAACGCACTTGACCACGGGGCACGGGTTATTGAGCAACTCATGGCGATGGATTGGCCGCATGATGTGTGCCTGAACGTCAATTTTCCGAGTTGTGCCCCCGGTGCCGTGCTGCCTCTGAAGATAACGCGCCAGGGCAGTGGGCGCTTGGAGAGGGTCTCCGTACGCTCGGAAAATGACCCGCGCGGCCTGGAATACCATTGGCTTCAGTTGGAGCGGCATCAGGGCGCAGATGAGCCTGGGACCGAAACGGCGGAAAATCTTGCGGGGCACATCACCGCGACGCCTTTGCAGTTCGAACGCACGCACGCAATGGCGGGCGTTGTCTCTGAAAATGGCTTCAGCGTTCCTCGTCGCGGCCATACTGGCTGAGCTTGTCCATCAGCAGCCCGGCCGCTTCCAGTTGCTTGCGTTCACTGGCGGTGAGGCAGGCGTCTGCCGCCTCAGCCAGCCACTCATCACGGCGCTGACGGCTTGCTTGCAGGACGCTCTGGCCTTGTTCCGACAGCCCGATCCAGGTGCGTCTGCGGTCTTGCGTATCTGGCGTGCGGGTAATCAGGTCTCGTGCTTCCAAGTCCTTCAACAGCGAGGCAAGGTTGGATGAGCGGATGTTTTCCGCTTCGGCGATTTTTGAAGGCGTTGCCATGCCGTCCATTTGGTCGATGGCGCTCAGCACCAGCATCTGCGACCAGGTCTCGGGATGATTCTGCGCCTCTTGGCGCAGGCGCTTGTTCAAGCGCGTGAAGCGCCCGCGAAATAAAGAGATGTCCATGCTGCAGTACCGTGGAAAAAACCTATGGGATTGTAACTAAATCGGGCGGGATGTGCTGTGGTTGCCTTTGTGCCGGATTGGCTGTGTCGAGCGCGCTTATTAAAAGCTAAAATGCTCTCATTTAATCAATGATTGCAACGTGCCATGAACTTGGGTGGCGAAGGTTATATGTTGAGTAGTGGCATATAACTACTTAAATAATTTTTCATCCTGTGCATTTAGAGTTCCATGTTAAACCTTGTTTCGCACTATGGAGCTGGTCGAGATCGAAGTGTGCTGTGCACTTTAAAATCGGCTTGTCATATAAGCGTTAGTAAAAGGACATCAACATGAAACATGCGAATCACACACCTACTCGCTGGACTCGGGCTGATGCGCTGAAAGTCAATGAAAGTGACCCCACTACCACGCAACCGTTAGTGCCGGCTGATTTTCCCGTGATGAGTGACACGGTATTCATCTGGGACACCATGCCCCTGCGCGACCTCGACGGGGCGGTGGTTTCCGTTAATGGCTGGTCGGTAATTTTCACGTTGACCGCCGACCGGCGCCCCCATGATCCGCAGTTTATTGATGCCAACGGGCGTTATGACATCAAGCGCGACTGGGAGGATCGACACGGCCATGCGCGTATCTGCTTTTGGTACTCACGCACCGGCAAGGACTGGATTTTCGGCGGTCGCGTCATGGCCCCAGGCGTGTCGCCCACCACGCGGGAATGGGCAGGAACGCCGATCCTGGTGAACAATAACGGTGACATCGACTTGTATTACACCTGCGTTACACCCGGCGCGACTATTTCCAAAGTCAAAGGCCAGATAGTGACAACCGAGGAGGGCGTTGAACTCGTCAACTTCAATAAGGTGCACGCATTATTTGAGGCGGACGGGGTTTATTATCAGACCGAGTCGCAAAATGCGACGTGGAACTTTCGCGATCCAAGTCCTTTTATTGATCCGAAAGATGGCAAGTTATATATGGTGTTTGAAGGCAATGTCGCGGGTGAACGCGGCACCCACATAGTCGGCCCCGACGAGATCGGCCTGGTCCCGCCAGGCCACGAAGAGGTGGGTGGCGCTCGCTATCAGGTGGGGTGTATTGGCCTTGCCGTGGCCAAAGACCTGAGAGGCGATGAATGGGAAATATTACCGCCGTTGGTGACGGCCGTTGGCGTTAATGATCAGACCGAGCGCCCGCATTACGTCTTCCAGGACAACAAGTACTACCTGTTCACCATCAGCCATAAGTTCACCTATGCCGACGGTGTGACCGGCCCCGATGGCGTTTACGGGTTTGTCAGCGAACACCTGTTCGGCCCTTACCGGCCAATGAATGCCTCTGGCCTGGTATTGGGAAACCCACCCGAGCAGCCCTTCCAGACCTATTCACATTGTGTGATGCCAAATGGTTTGGTGACTTCGTTCATCGACAGCGTACCCACCCGCGACGGCGATTTCCGCATCGGCGGCACTGAAGCACCCACGGTCAGGATCCTGCTGCAGGGCGATCGCTCGTTTGTACGGGAGGCATATGACTACGGTTATATCCCGCCGATGCGGGATATCGTGCTGGATTGAGGGTGTTGCGCCGGTAAAGCCTGCCCGTGATCACGCCTGTGCGTGTCCCGTCCCAAAAAGCCAAAAGCCACTCAGTCGAGTGGTTTTTGCGCGCGGAGAAAAATCTCGGTATCCCGATTAGACCTCAGACAAACCACGCGGCACGTTTAAGGCGCAGTTATATGAACGACCGGCAAGCCCGTGCGCAGACCAAGCTTACGCGCCAACGTGCTTTTGCCTGAGCCAGGTTGACCAACAATCATCACCCGTTGCATCGAACCTCCTTTTCGCTTTGCACGCTGATTTTTCGGGGGAAAGATTCTACTTGAGCCACCCGCGCCGCAGTGAGGGACGGCAGGAGCCTCGCTAAAGGCTCCTGTGGTTGTCACTTCGCGTCACCGGCGTGCGCCTCTGACAGCGTTTTGGCATGCTCCAGATGCGATTTCAATTTGGGCAATGTCTCGGTGGCAAACGCTTTAACCTCAGCGTCCTTGCCTTCAGAAATCTCCTTTTCAAAGATTTCAATCGTGGCCTCATGCGCCTTAACCTGATTGTTGGCATAAGCTTGATCGAAGGATTTTGCGCCGCGAAGTTCCAGAATCATCGCTTTGGCCTTGTCCATGAGCTCCGCACTGTCGGAAACCTTTAGATTTTTGGCGTCCGCAATTGTTTTAAGCTTTGCGTTCGCCGCGGTGTGATCCTTGATCATCATGTCTGCAAAGGCCTTAACATCGGCGGCACTGCCTTTTTCTTGGGCGAGCTTGCCAGCTTCGACTTCGGCTACTCCCTTGGCGGAAGCGTCCTCAACAAAATCGTCGTCTTGTGCTGCGAAAGCCCCTTGGGCCGCCAGGCTGACGAGCAAGGTGAGTGCGCAAGTTCTTAGTGCGTTTGGCATATCGATTTCCTCTTCATGTCTAATGAGCAATAGCGCCCATAAACTTGTGAGCGGTAGCCACGCATTACGTTCAAGGTTTCTTTAAAGCGACAGACTATCGGGCATAGAAGCCTGCGCATACACGGTTCGGCGTGCATGGGCTCGCGCGGTTTCATGGCCGAAAATACAATGGCATTTCTTCGTGTTTTTGTGAGCCATCCCCAAAAAATATTTTGACTGGGCTCTAACGCAGTGATTCAAGGTCGGCCGAATTGAGATTTGCCCCCAATTTTGCCCCTTGAAGCGCAGGATAATGCGAAATCGCGCTCTACCCTGCAGGGCTGGTCGGAGAATAATTGTATTCCGGCACCGTGCCGGTTTTTTTGGGTATGAGGAGAACTCATACCCCCATGACTTTTAATGGTTACGGCCCCTCCGGCCCCCGATGTTAAAAAATCGCAAACACAGCTCACCAATAACAAAAAGAGCGTTTGCAATCATGACTAAGCCCCTCTGCCGCGCCTCCGCCAGCCTCGTGTTGCGCTCTTCATACCCTGATGTTTGCCAGGCGATCTTCAAGATCCGCGTGCGCTTCTGATCACCCAAAATAAATCCAAAAAGAGTAACGACTCATGAAAGAACTCGACCTGTATATCGGTGAAGGTTTCGAAGGTCCTGGTGTGAATGCCGCACACATCAACATCCTGATCGGCCCGCGGAACGGGCCGGCGGGGCAGGCGTTTGCCAACAGCTTGGCGTCGCCGAGCCAAGGGCATTGCCCCTTTATGGTGATCGCCCAACCGAACATTCCGGTCAAGCCGATGACGCTCTACGTCAACAAGGCTGCGATCAGCAGCGACTTGCACGGCAACGCCACCTGGGGCGCGTCCCAGGCCGGGATTGCCAAGGCTGTGCTGGAAGCGCTGCTGGACGGCACCTTGCCGCCGGAAGCCGAAGACGAGTGGGCGATTGTCACCGCCAACTGGGTCAACCCGGCTTGCGATGATCTGGATGCGGTGTACTTGAATAACTACAACGCCTGCCGCACCGCGATCCGCGCCGCCCTGACCGGCAAACCGGAAACCGCGCAACTGGCGGATGTGGTCACTCACATCAGCAACCCTTTCTACACCCCGAAAGCCTGAGGTCTGAGCCATGCAATACATCCGTTTGGGCAACTCCGGCCTGCAAGTCTCCCGCTTGTGCCTGGGCACTATGAACATGGGCACCCCGGACTGGAAACCGTGGATCTTCGATGAAAAGCAAAGCGAGCCGATCGTCGCCCATGCCCTCGATAACGGGGTGAATTTCATTGACCTGGCAGACTTCTATTCCGCAGGTGTCGGTGAAGAAGTGGTCGGGCGCATCGTTAAGCGTCTGGCCCGTCGTGAAGATTTGGTCATCACCACCAAGGTCGGCTACGGCACCCGCAACGGCATCAACGCCAGCGGTCATTCGCGCAAACACATCATGGACAGCATCGACGCCTCGCTGAAGCGTTTGAACATGGATTACGTCGACGTGTTCATGCTGCATTACTTCGACCTGAATACCCCGGTTGAAGAAACCATGAGTGCGATGAACGACATTGTGCGCTCCGGCAAGGCTCGCTACATCGGTGTGTCGACCATGCTCACCGGGCAGTTGGCGAAGATCCTCATGGCTTGCGAACGCAATGGCTGGGTCAAGCCGATCAACATGCAGTTGCAACTGAACTGCGCCTACCGCGAAGAAGAGCGCGAGATGATTCCGTTCTGTCGTGATCAGGGCCTGGGTGTCTCGGTGTTCAGCCCGCTGGCTCGCGGCTTGCTTACCGGCGACGTGCAATCGACCCGCAACCAGACCGACTTCTTCACTCAGCAGATGTACAGCGACGAGGCTTCGTTCGAGATCGCTCATTCGGTACAGCGCGTCGCCCGCGCCCGTGGTGTGTCGAACGCGCAGATCGCTCAAGCCTGGGTCGCCAATCATCCGGGCGTCGATTGCATGCTGGTCGGCGCCGACACCACTGCGCAGTTCGACAGTGCCCTGGCGGCACTGGAGACCAAGCTTGATGCTGAAGAACTGCAGGAACTGGAACGTAACTACACCCCGTGCGACGTGATCAACGATTACACCGCCGGCAAACGCATCCTGCGCTCGGCTCGTCCGGGCCTGGAACGCTTTACTCTGACCGAGGCTGTGGCATGAGCACGCTGATCCGTAACGGCAATTTCATCGACGGCCAATGGTCGAGCGGCGGTGCGACCTATCCTGTATTGAACCCGGCCAATGGCGAAGTGATCGCCGACGTGCAAAAGGCCGGCGCCGAAGAAACCAACCTCGCCATCGCCGCGGCGAACCGCGCTTTGCCAGCCTGGCGAAAATTGACTGCCAAAGAGCGCAGTCAGCGCCTCAAGCGCTGGGGCGAGCTGATGCTGAGCAACCAGAAAGATCTGGCCACTTTGCTCAGTCGCGAACAGGGCAAACCGCTCGCCGAAGCTATGGGTGAAGTGGTCTATGCCGCAAGCTTTCTGGAATGGTTCGCCGAAGAAGCCAAGCGCGCTTACGGCGACGTAATCCCGAGCCATAAGGCTGATGCGCGAATCATTGTGGTCAAGGAGGCCATCGGCGTGGTTGCGGCGATCACCCCTTGGAACTTCCCGCTGGCAATGGTCACGCGCAAGGTCGGCCCGGCGCTGGCGGCGGGTTGCACAATGATTCTCAAACCATCGGAAGAGACACCTTTGTCAGCCTTCGCCTTGGCGGTGCTGGCCGAGCAGGCGGGCATTCCTGCCGGCGTGTTCAACGTCATCTCAGGTGACGCCGCAGCGATTGGCGGGGCGCTGCAAGCGAGCGGCATCGTGCGCAAACTCTCGTTCACCGGCTCGACCCGCACCGGTAAACTGCTGATGCGCCAAGCGGCAGATACGCTGAAAAAAGTCTCGCTGGAGTTGGGCGGCAACGCGCCGTTCATTGTGTTTGACGATGCTGATCTGGACGCCGCGGTCAAAGGCGCGATGGCCTCGAAATTCCGCAATACCGGGCAGACCTGCGTCTGCGTGAATCGTTTCTTCATCCAGGACGGCGTTTACGAAGCGTTCACCGGCAAACTCGCCGAAGCGGTCGCTGCGATGCGCGTCGGCAGTGCTCTGGACGGTGAAACCGAGCAAGGTCCGTTGATCAACGCAGCGGCGTTGGCCAAGGTTGAGTTGCACGTGAGTGACGCCTTGGAGAAGGGCGCCACGCTGTTGTGCGGCGGTCGTAGGCATGCGCTTGGCGGCACGTTCTACCAGCCGACCATTCTCACCGATGCCACCAGCGACATGCTGATCGCCCAGGACGAAACGTTCGGCCCCGTAGCTGCGTGCTTCCGCTTCAAGGACGAAGCCGACGTATTGCAACAGGCGAATGACACGCCCTACGGATTGTCGGCGTACTTCTACAGCCGCGACATCGGCCGCGTCTGGCGCATGGCCGAAGGCCTGGAAGCCGGCATGGTCGGGATCAACGAAGGCATCATCTCCACGGAAGTCGCGCCGTTTGGCGGCATCAAGGAATCGGGCCTGGGGCGCGAAGGCTCCAGGTACGGTCTGGAAGACTACCTGGAAATCAAATACCTGTTGATGGGGGGCCTCTAGCCCCGCTGGATGCTGGCCTCGTCGGCGATCCCGGCAGCGTTGATCCTGATCGCGCGGATCGGCACCCCGGAATCACCGCGCTGGTTGGTCAATCAAGGGCGGATCGCCGAAGCACGGGCGATTGTCAAAAAACACCTGGGTGATAATGTTGAGCTCGATGAAACCCGCTCCACCGAAACCCGTTCCGGCTACGCGGTGCTATTCAGTCGCGAATACCGCAAGCGCACCGCGTTTAACTGCCTGTTCTTCGTCTGCATCGTGATGCCGTATTTTGCGATCTACACGTTTCTGCCGTCGATTCTGCAGAAGCTGGGCTTGGCGGAGGGCTTTGGCACTGAATTGATGTTGAACATGCTGCTGATCCTCGGCGCATTGATCGGCATCTGGTGCACGGTGAAATTCTCGCGCCGAGGCTTTCTGATCAACTCATTCATCATCCTGGCGGTGGCCTTGTTCATGCTGGCAGCTCTGCCGGGCAGCGCGCCATTCCTGATGGTGCTGGTGTTCGGTGTGTTCACGCTGGTGTTGTCAGCGGTGAGCAACCTGGTGGGCGTGTTCCCGGCCGAGAGCTTTCCGACCGAAGTGCGTGCCAGCGGGATTGGCCTGGCAACGGCTGTGAGTCGCTTGGGTTCTGCGGTCAGCACCTTTCTGTTGCCGGTGAGCGTGGCCGGGATCGGGTTGAGCCCGACCATGGGCATCCTGGCGTCGATTCTCGCACTGGGCGCGATCATTTCCTGGGCCTGGGCACCGGAGACCAAATCCCTGACGCTGAGCCAGGCGTGCAAGGCGCAGAGTCCGGTGGAGAGCGGTGCGCCGGTGACCGTCAAAGTCGCAGCACCGATCTAAAGAATGGGCACATTTCCAATGTGGGAGCGGGCTTGCTCGCTCCCACAGGGGGTATCCGTGTTTCAAGGATTACTGACCAACCCCAGCCACTGCGTAAACAACCGCACCTTCGACAATCCCTGCTTATCATTCGCCACATCCAGCCAATACCCATAAGGCCCAAGCACTTCAACCGCAGTGATCGGCAACAGGCTGCCATTCGCCAGTTCCTTTTCAATCATCTGTCGGTCAATCACCGCCAGCCCACCACCGGCCAGTGCTGTGTGGATCACCTGGTCCAGCGTGCTGAATTCCAGCCCTTGCGCGGCATCGACATCCTCGCGGCCCATCGCGGCCAACCAGTTCTCCCACACCTTCAAGCGTTTGCCGTCATGCAGTATGTGCAATAGCGGAAACTGCCGCAGATCCGGCGGCTGGCCATTGACGAACAACTCGGGGCTGGCCACTGCCATGTGCCGCTCCATTACCAGCAACTGACTGCTGCAATGGTTGGCCGCGTCGAGGCCGAAGCGGATGTGGCAATCGATTTCCGCGAGGCTGTCGTTGCCGTTCTGGTGGGTCACGCTGAGGCCGATGTCCGGGTAGCGCTGGCAGAACGCGCGCAAATGCGCTGATAACCAGCGCGTGGCCCAAGTGGGTGGCGCGACGATGCGTAGGCGTTGGCGCAGGTTCGGCACACGCACCGCTTGCAGGGCACGTTCGAGGTGGTCGAAGGCATCGCTCAATTGGGGGGAGAGGGCAAGGCCGGTTTGGGTCAGCGACAGACCTTGGGGTGTGCGGATAAACAGCGCCACGCCGAGATAATCTTCAAGCTGCTTGATTTGACGGCTGACCGCGCCTTGGGTGACGTTAAGACCCAAAGCCGCCTGACTGAAACTGCGATGCCGCGCGACTTCTTCAAAAATTCGCAGCATGTTGAGCGAGGGCAGTTGACGCATGAAAGAGTGACTCCATACCCGACTTCGACGCAGTAGTGCGCGGGCAGGTTTATTGTTTTTGGTGAATATTCTGTACGGCGTATCTGACTCCTTTCTGAGAGGCCGATGCAAGTGGTGTTTGGGTAAAAGTCTTCGCGAGCAAGCCCGCGCCCACAGGTTCAGCTCATAACCTGTGGGCGCGGGCTTGCTCGCGAAGAGGCCTTGAGAAACGTCAAACAGTCCGGATCAGAAATAATACCCAATGTTCATGTATAGCTGGTTTTCCCACTGATTATTCCCACCAGACGCCAGGCTTTGGGTGTAACTGCTGCCACCAATGTACGGGTCATTTTTGCCGTACAACCATTCCGTCGCGATCCACAATTTGCTGAAGGAAAACGAGGTCCCGAGGATCAGCCGTTGCGAGGTCTTGAACGCGTCGGCGGATTTATCGAAGGCGCTGTAGTTGGCGTACAGCTTCACACCGCTGATCTGGTCGAACAGGTATTTGCCGGCGACGTCATAGCTAAGGTCGGCGACGTACAAGTTGCCGCGACTGGCGACGTTGTAGGTGCCGTCGTACCCGCCAAGTGTGACGACTTCATCACTGCCACGGTTACGCGGCGACATCTGTTGCCGCGCCGCTTGCAGTTGCACGCCCCATGGGCCGTTCTTGCCAAGGTAGTGCACGGCTACGGCGTTGCGACGGCCATCGTTATCAGTGTCCTTGTTTTCCAGGGTCGAGGTCAGGCCGGAGAGGCCGATTTCGGATTTCCACGCGCCGAGGTCCAGGGCTTTGGCCACGCGCAGCACCACGGTATTGCGTTCCTGGTTGTCGCTCCCGTCGCCCACGTAGCTGTCGGCCCCGGACACCACGCTGGAATACGTTACCCCTTTGCTGGTGCCTTTACCTTGCCACGCCGGGCGCAGGTAGTAGCCGGCCTGGATGTTCCAGTCGCCACTTTGCTGGATGTACTTGGCGCCGACTTGTTGCACATCTTCCAAGCCGATGACGTTGCCCAGGGTTTCGTAAAAGGTGCTGCCGAAGTACGGCTGCAACCCGAACGGCACGGTATTCAGGCCTACCTGCACTTGTTGGTCAGGATTGAACTTGTAACCGACCCAGGCGAACTTGGCGAACTGGATATCGCCGTAGTTCTTGGTGTACTGGTAAGGATAGGAACGGCCGTAGAAGCGGTACTGGGCCTCGCCGATCCAGGTGTCGGAGTTGTACTTGGCGCTGAGGAACACCGTGTCCAGGCCGAACTTCTGAATGTCGCGGTCCGGGTCATAGTCCCAGCGCGCCCGAATGGCACCGCCGAGGTCAAGGTTGTCGGTAACCTGCACTGCCATGGCCGGGGCCGCAAAGGCGCCGAGCAGCGGAATGAGAGCGATGGAACGGACCGCAATCTGGGTAGTCGTGCGCATAGTGTACTCCTGGTTTTTTAGTTATCGTTGGCAACAGCAGCCCATGGCGCAGCGAACGCTGCACCCTGGGAAAAAGGCTTGTTAACTCAGTTGGTTTGCGGTCGGATCAGCCTCAGCGCGGGTTCGGCAACAGGCACCACCGGAATCGCCGAAGCGCCGGGAGCTGCAGCCAGCAAGGTCTGGGTGTAGGCGTTTTGCGGCCGCAGCAGCACCTGTTCCGCCGTGCCGTACTCCACCACTTCGCCCTGGCGCATCACCGCGATGTAGTCACTGATTTGCGCCGCCACGCGCAGGTCGTGGGTGATGAACAAGATGCTTAGGTTGAGGCGCTGTTGCAGCTCGGCGAGCAGCTCCAGTACCTGTTTTTGCACCGAAACATCCAGCGCCGATACGCTTTCATCCGCAATCAGCACTTCCGGGCGCATCGCGAGGGCCCGGGCTATGCCGATGCGCTGACGCTGGCCACCGGAGAACTGCCGGGGCTTGCGCTTGAGGGCGTCACGCTTGAGCCCGACCTGTTCCAGCAAATCACCGGCCTCGGTCCACGCATCCTTGGCCGACAACCCGCGCAATTGCGCCGCGCGGGCGATGATATCGCCGACCCGGTGCCGTGGATTGAGCGAGCCGTACGGGTCCTGGAAAATCATCTGAATCCGCCGCCGATTGGCCGCCAGCGCGGAACCGCGCAATGCCAGGAAATCCGTGTCACCCACCCAGACATGGCCGCTGTCGCTTTCCACCAGCCGAATTGCGGCTTTGACCAAGGTGCTTTTGCCCGAGCCGGACTCACCCACAATCGCCAGGGTCTTGCCCCGGGGCAGTTGCAGCGAGACATCCTTGAGCGCCGGGACCAAGCGGCCACCGACGTTGTAGGTCTTGGTCAAGTGCTCGATGCGCAACGCCAACTCACCGTCGGCGCACGGCGCGTGCAGCTCCGGGTGCAGGGCCGGAACAGCGGCGATCAACTTGCGGGTGTACGGGTGTCTCGGCGAGTTGAGTACTTGATCGCGCTCACCGATTTCCACCAGCACGCCGCCCTCCATCACGGCGATACGGTCAGCGATTTCTGCCACCACGCCGAAGTCGTGGGTGATGAACAGGATGCCGTGCTGACCTCGACCGCGCAGGTCGCGGACCAGTTTCAGCACCTGGGCCTGAGTGGTCACATCCAGCGCGGTGGTCGGTTCGTCGGCAATCAGCAGATCCGGGTTCATCGCCAGTGCCATGGCAATCACCACTCGTTGGCATTGGCCGCCCGAGAGTTGATGCGGGAAGCTGTTGGCAATCCGTGGCGGATCGGGCAGTTGTGTCGAATCCAGGAGGGCGAGCATGCGTTCGCGGCGCTCCGTGGCGGGCATCTGCGGCGCATGAATGTCGAAGATTTCTTCGACCTGCTGACCAATGCGAATCGCCGGATTCAGCGCTGCCATGGGCTCCTGGAAAATCATCGCAATGCGGTTGCCGCGCAGCGTGCGCAGAGCGTTTTCGTCCATGCGGCAGATATCGTCGCCGAGGAAATCGATCACGCCTTCACTGTGGCGCAGGCCTTTGGCGTAATCGCCCATGATCGCGGCCGAGAGTACCGATTTGCCGGAGCCCGACTCGCCGATCACACACAGAATTTCGCCTTTGCGTACATCCAGGCTGATGCCCTTGACGGCGTGGCTACGATCGGCGCCGGCGGGCAGTTCGATGGAGAGGTTTTCCACTCTCAATACTTGTTGATGACTCATGCTCAGCTCCTTGCGCCTTTCTGGGCGTGTTCGTCCAGACCGTCCGCCAACAGGCTCAGGCCCAGCATCAGGGTGGAGATGGCAATGCACGGGAAGATCACCAGGTGCGGGAACGCGATGGCCATGCTGCGGCCTTCGTTGATCATGCCGCCCCAGTCCGGGGTCGGCGGCGGCAATCCGAGGCCGAGGAAGCCAAGGGCGCCGATCATGATCGCGGTGTAGCCGATACGCAGGCAGAAATCGACGATCAACGGGCCGCCGCAATTGGGCAGGATTTCCACCAGCATGATCCGCAACGACCCTTCGCCCTGGGTGATGGCGCTGAGCACGTAATCCCGCGAACGTATGTCGATGGTCAGTGCGCGCATGATCCGGAAGATCGCCGGAGCGCTGGTGAAGGTCACCGCAATCAGGATGTTAAGCGCCGACGCGCCGAGGGCGATGATGATCACGATGTACAGCACCAGCACCGGGAACGACAACACAGTGTCGGCGACATAGGACAGCACCGCATCGACCCAGCCATTGAAGTAACCGGCGCACAGGCCCATGGCGATGCCGACGGCGAATGCGGTCAGCGTCGCCAGAATCGACCAGAACAACACGGTGCGTGTGCCCCAGATCAGCCGCGAGAGAATGTCCCGGCCGATCATGTCGGTGCCGAGCAGAAAGTGTATCCCGTCGCCATCCGGAGTCATCGGCGTCAGCAGCGGGGTGAAGCTTTCCAGCGGATCATGGGGCGCCAACCACGGCGCGAACAGCGCCATCAGCACCCAGCCGCCCACCAGCAGCAAACCAAGTAACGCAAGGGGATGTTTGAACGAATTGAGGAAATTCATTGGCCACCTCCGCCAAGACTGCGCAACGTTATGCGCGGGTTGAGCCAGGTATAGGCCAGGTCAGAGAAGATTTTGGTCGCGCCGACTACGATGCCGCTGATCATTGCGCAGGCTTCGATCAGGTAGACGTCATGGTTCAGCGACGCGGTGTAGAGCAGCGAGCCGAAGCCTTTGTAGGCGAAGAACACCTCGACCACGATCACGTTCGATAGCAGCCACGGGATGTACAACATGATCACTGTGATTGGCGCGATCAGCACGTTTCGCAGCGCATGGCGCAACACGATGCGTGAGGTCTTCGCGCCTTTGAGGCGGGCGGTGCGGATGTACGGCGCCTGCATCACTTCGACCATTGAGGCCCTGGTGATCCGCGCCAGGTAGCCGATGCCGAACAGGCACAGCACCATCAGTGGCAGCGCCAGTTCCACTGGGTTGAAGCCGTCGCTCATGCTGCTCACGCCCGGCAGCCAGTTAAGCCAGAACACGAAGATCGCCGAGACAAACACCGCACTGGCGAAGTCTGGAATCGAGGTGGTGACGATCGACAGAAACGACACCAATCGATCCACCGCCGAGCCCTGGCGAATCCCGGCCAGGATACCGAGTGTCAACGCCACCGGTACCATCACCGCCAACGCCAATCCAGCGAGGATCAACGTTTGCCCGAGGTTCGGCAGCAGCAGATCAATCACCGGCTCGCGAAAATGCACCGAGGTGCCCCAGTCGCCGCTGAGAAAGTCCTTCAGCCACACGAGGTAGCGCCAGACGAAGGGTTGGTTGTAACCGTGTTCCACCAGCCATGCAGCGCGCTGGTCGGCGGCGGAGTAGGGGCCTAGGACGTTGATCGCGACGTCTTCGATATTCAGTTCCAGGGCTAGGAACACGATCACTGACACCGACAGCAAGGTTGCCGCCAGCGCCAATAACTTGCGCAATAGAAATTCAGCCATGCTCGCACGCTCCGGCTAATCAAAGGATGGCGACCCGCCGCAGCTGAGTGGGCGGGCTCGTTCAGGGCGCTTGAATCAGGCGCTCAACCAGACTTGATCCATTGGGTAGAAGTCCGAGGGGTGAACCTGGAACCCCTGGACTTTCTTGCTCGCGGCGGTGAATTTATCGCCCCAGAACGGCTGGACCATGACGCAGGCGTCTTGCAGGATCTGCTCGACGCTTTGCATCGCTGCTGCCCGTTGTTTCGGGTCGATGATGCCCATGGCTTTGTCCAGCGCTGCGTCGAACGCAGGGTCGCTGTAGTGGCTTTCATTCCAGGCCGCGCCGCTGCGGTAGGCCAGTTCCAGCGACATCACACCAAGTGGGCGGTGTGCCCAGTAGGTGAGGCTGAACGCGGCCTTGTCCCAGATCGGCCAGTATTGCGTCGCGGGGATCACTTTGAGGTTGATGCGGATGCCGGCCTCGGCGCAGTTTTGCTGGAGGATCTGCGCGCAGTCCTGTTCGTAGCGGCCCTGGGTGTTGCCGACGATCAGGTCGATGTCTATGCCGTTCGGGTGGCCGGCTTCGGCGAGCAGTTTCTTCGCACCCGCCACGTCCCGCGCACGTTTGGGCAGCGGGAAGTATTCCGGGTGGGACGGCGCGACGTGATGGTCTTCGCCCAGGGTGCCCATGCCGCGATAGGCGATTTTCAGCATCTGCGCGTTGTCGGCGCAGAGCGCTACTGCTTTGCGGATGCGCAGGTCGTCGAACGGCTTCTGGTCGCAGGCCATGCGCATGACGATTGTTTGCGCCGATTTACAGGTCAGCAGTTGCGCGCCGGGCAAGCGTTTGGCCAGGTCGAGTTCGGCCACGGTGACCCGGTACAACACGTCCACTTGCCCGGCCTGCAACGCCGCGAGGTGGGTGGAAATATCGGTGCCCATGTCGACGTAGCGCAACTCGTCGAGGTTTGCCGGTGTGCGCCAGTAATCGGCACGCTTGGCGAAGGTCGCCTGCTTGTTGACCGCGAATGACACCAGTTTGAACGGCCCGGTACCCAGCGGATTTTTCGCCCAGTCGTCACCGGCCTTGAAGCTGCGGTGCACGATGGCGCAAGTGAAGGCGTTGAGCATTTCCGGGATCGCCAGCATCGGACGCTTGAGCACCAGGCGGAACTGGAAGTCACTGACTTTTTCGAACGCGGTAATGTCCTGGAACGCGGTGCGGTTGACCGACTTGGAATCGGCGGCAATCCAGCGCTCGATATTGTGCTGCACGTCCTCGACGTTGAAGGTGTCGCCGTTGCTCCACTTCACGTCCTGGCGCAGGTTGAAGGTCCAGGTTTTCAGGTCCTCGGACGGGCTCCAGCTCTCGGCCAGGTACGGGTGAGTGATGTTGTCGGCATCGACCCAGGTCAGGAATTCGAGACTGTTGCGCAGCAGGTTCGAGGCTTCGATCCAGGTGATCAGCATCGGGTCCTGGATTTCCTGGATAGCACAGGCAAACCTCAGGCTGCCGCCCTGACGCGGCGTTACCGCGTCAGCGGCATGAGCGGAATTACCGAGCAGCGCGGAACCGAGGAAAGTGCTCGCGCTGGCGGCGGTGATGCCCAGCAGTGCGGCGGTGCGCAGGAATTGGCGACGATTGATCTCGCCACTTTTGACTTGGGTGCACAGGTCGTTCACCGCTGGATGCGGCAGAGTGCCGTCCAGTGTCATTAAGTCTTTCATATGCCTCTCCGATAACGTGCAAAAGTGCGTTTTTCGACTGGCCGCACATGGGGCGAGCGGCAGACGCGGTCGGTTCGATGAACCGAGACTGTCAGTGGCCGGCAGCGCGAAGGCGCAGGCGTAACAGGCGTAAAGCCGGCAGTAGAGCAAGGCGCAACGAGATCAGAAGGACGGAGGCTGGGTATGACATAGGGCTGCTCTCATGTTGTTTTTATTAGAGATGCCCGCAGTTTTGTCATCTGGGCAACGATCGACAAACGATAAATTCAACGCTGAAACGTTCGATAAATGCATGTTACTGACCGTAAGGAAGGCTGCCGCTTGAGCTAGACAGGCCGGACGGAGGAAGGCGCGGGTACGAAACACTGCGCGATGGCCGCAAACGCCCCTTGTTCCGGGTGGGAACAAGGGGAAAACCGGACGATGTCGAAGGAGGTTACGGCGCCGTCCGGGGCAACTCAGCGTGGCATCAGGCGCGAATCGAACGGGTAGTCCGAAAGCAACTCGATGCCGTTTTCGTGGATATAAATCTGCTCTTCGAGCTTGACCCCTTCGCCGCCCGCATCGTGGCCGATATAGCTCTCCACGCAGATGGTCATGCCGGCTTCGAACACCCCGTCGTAACCCAGTGCATCGATGTCTTCGCGATGCACCACGTACGGGTATTCACCAGTCATGCCAACGCCGTGGGCCAGGGCGAAATAGCGGTTGGCCTTGTAGTTGTCCGGGATTCTCCAGGCCAGCTCGGCGTATTCCTTGAAGCTGCGGCCGGCCTTGAGCATTTCCACGTTGGTCTGCACTTGTTCGTAGGCCAGTTTGTACAGCTCCTGTTGCTTGGCGGTGGCGGCTTGCTCGCCGCAGAGGAAGGTCCGTGAAAAGTCCGCGTAGTAGCCGAAACGCCCAACCACATCGGTGTCCAGCGCTACCAGGTCACCGGCTTCGATGGGCCGGGTGCTGCACTCCTGGAACCACGGATTGGTGCGCGGGCCGGAGGACAGCAGGCGGGTTTCGACGTAGTCGCCGTCGGTAGCGATTACGTGTTGGTGCAAATGCGACCACAGTTCGTTTTCGCTTATGCCCGGCACCAGTTTGCTTTCCATCAAGCGCACGCCGGCCTCGGTGGCACGCAGGCTGGCGCGGATCATCTTCAGCTCGTTCGGCACCTTGATGCAGCGCGCGCGCTCCAGCGGTTCCTGGGCATCGAATATCTGGTAGCCGAGTTTTTGCAGTTCGAACGCAGCGGCCGAGGTCGCGCTTTCGATGGCGATGCGTTTGTTACCGCCGCCGTGCTTGCGCACCAATTCACCGATTTCAGTGGCCCATTCGGCGGTGACGTTATTCAGGAAGCTGTCGCAGAAGTAATAGGAGATGGCCTTGGCCGGGCGCACTTCATCGACGGTGTTGAGCTGTTCGGCCAGGTGCAGGCAGCCGCCAAATTCGAAGACCACCACCGGGCCTTCTGCCGGGATGAAAGCGTAACGTGCCGGGTTGCGCGCCGAGTACACCTGCATGTTGCGCGAGCCGGTGGCGTAGCGCATGTGGGTCGGATCGAACAGCACGCACGCAGCGTAGTCGCGTTTTTTCAGTTCGTTGCGCACCCGTTGCAAACGGTCCAGCTGGATCTGCTGGATCTCGGCGTAGGTCGGTTCGCAGTCGGCGGGGTTGCGGTTGGGGCCGGACAGACTCATGGGGTGTTCCTCGCAGGCAAATACGGTTGGTTTTTTTAAGATTTTTTTGGAATGGATCAGTCGAGCAACTGGTCGCTGCGTACCAGGTTGCGTTCGGCTTGCAGATGGGCTTCGGACAGGCGTCCGTAAAGCTGTTTGGTGCGCTGGGCACGGCCGATGATTCCAGGCTTTTCGGAGTAGGCGAAAATCGCCGTATTACGTTCAGTAGCGCCTTCGACGCGGGTTACCCGGTGCACTGAAAAACGACCCTTGAAAATCTGCAAATCGCCGGGGTTGAGCTCCAGTTCCTGCACGCGGCTGCGGTCGTTCCCGCGCACCACATTGCCGACAGCACCTAGATTTTCCTGAGTGCGCGTGCGGATCATCGGCGCGTACTCGAACAGGCCGCCAGCCTCGGGCTTCTGGGTCATCATGCTGACGATGAATTCGTTGGTATCGAAGTGCCAGGGTTGCTCGGTGCCTTCGGGCATCACATTGATCACCAGCCCGGCGAACGGGTCGGCGTATTCGAAAATTTCCGGCTCGTCGAGGCAGGCACCGATGAATCGCTTCATCATCGGCGAGACGTACAGGCGATGAATGATCGCGTCCGGGGCAATCATGTCCCGCGTGACAAAACCGCTGGTGCGCTCCATGAATGTGCGGCGCGGGTCATCTTGGGGCAGGGCAGGGTCGTCTTCTGTGAAATAGGCGTTGACCTTGCGCACCGAGTAAAAGGTCTTGCCCGACAGTGCCTGACCTTCGGCACGCGCCTGTTCCAGCGCCTCGGGCCGCAAGAAATCTTTCAGCAGGCAGCAACCATCTTCGGCCAGTTCTGCGCGGGCGTGTTCGATCAGCGCCTGCAACCGGACATGGCCCGAATCATGTATGGGGTACAACTCGGTATTTATGATATCGCTGATATCGCCCACTTCGGCGTCGGCAAGTTGAAGGCTCATGCAAGTCTCCTGGAACTATCAATTAACAGTGTTTGGCGTTGAATCGATAGTTGCTTAAAGAGGTGCGAAGTGGAAATTACAAGTTGTGATCGAATCCATCGGCAGGGGCGATAGTTATGTCAGGCGAACTGGATGGAAGCTTACTTAAAGTGTTTGTTGCGATTATCGAGTGCCACGGATTTTCTGCGGCGGCCGAGCGTCTGCACAAAACCCAGTCGACCATCAGCCAGAATTTGCAGCGCCTGGAAGAAATCGTCGGCACGCCGTTGGTCCAGCGCACCAGTCGCTCGGTGAGCCTGACACCCGGTGGCGAGACGTTTCTGATCTATGCACGGCAGATCCTCAAACTGCATGCCGATGCGATCAACGCCGTGCAACTGCCCGATGAGCAGGTGTGCATTCACGTCGGCATGCCCGAGGACTACGCCCAGTTTTGCCTGGCCAAGGTGTTGCGCGACTTTCAGGTGCAGTTTCCCCAGGTGCGGCCGGACATTTGTTGCGAGATGTCGACGGCGCTGGTCAGTCGTTTGCAACGCGGTGAGCTGGACCTTGTGCTCGGTGTGCAACACGCCAATGTGCAACTGGGCGAATATCTGTGCGACGAGCCGCTGGTGTGGGTGGCGGCTGAGGGCTGGAGCGCCGGGGCGGATGTCTCGGTGCCTCTGGCAGTGTATGCCGAGGGCTGCGCCTTTCGAGCCAATGCCGTGCGGGCGCTGGCCGAGGCCGGGCGGGCGTGGCATGTGGTTTACACCAGCCAGAGCCCGCGTGGGATAGGGATTGCCATTGAACAGGGCCAGTCGGTCGGTGTCACGGCGCGGCGCCTGGTGCCGGCGGGTTGGAAGGTGCTGGACGCGGCCCAGGGCTTTCCGCCGATTGAGCCGGCGCGGTTGATGTTCTGGCGTTCTACTCAGTGCGAGGCGCTGGCGGTGGAGGCCTTGGTGGACATTCTGTCGCGTCGCTTGGGCCGTTCAGAGTGGCTGGCCGAGCGCCGGCTCACAGCGTTGACGGCGGGCCATCAGCCTCAGCAATAACAGGCTCGCGGTGACCCAGCAGACGATCCAGCCGTGCACCAGGCCAAACTGCCCGGTGGCCTGCAGCAGCCAGCCGCACAGCCAGTTCGCGGTGGCGCTGCCCAAGCCATAACCGACCATGCTCAGGCTCACCACTTGCAGGCTTTGCACGGGGCTCAAGCGTGCGCTGAGGTAGGCGGCCATCAAGCCCCAGACAGGGAAATAGAACAGCGCGAACAGCCCGGCCGCCAACCAGGTCAGATTCAAGCTCGGTTGCCAGAGCAGGGCGAGCATTGCCAGGCCGAAGGCGCTGATACTCAACGCCATCACCCTTAATGCGCCCCAACGATCGGCGAATGAACCCAACAATAAACCGCCGACTGCCCCGCCAATCCCGATCAGTGTCCACAACGAGCCGGTGATCTGTGCGTTGGCGCCCAGCCGTTCGCTGGCGAACGCCGAGAGAAAATTCAGGAACGGGCCGCTGATTCCGCCAATAAAGGTGCTGAGCAGCAGCACATGCAGCGCTACCGGGTGTTCCAGGCACAGCTTCAACCATTGCCTGAGTATCCGGCGCAGCGATGGCGCACTGCTTTTCGTGGTGCGCTGGCCTTTCGCCAACGGTGCCAGGACCCAAAAGGTCAGTAGGGTGACCATCAGCGTCAGCCCGGCGCAAATCAGCCAGAAGTGCCGCAGCGAGATGCCCTGCAACAAGGCGATCAGCAACCCGTTAAGGCAGATCGCAAACGCCGCACCTGACGACGCCAGCCCTAGCACGCGGCTGCGATGGGAGACGGGGATCACTTCGCCGACCAGTGCGGCGATGGCGTTCCAGTTCGCCACGGCGCAGGCCGAGACCAACGCCAGGCTTAGCGCATACGGCAGCACCCAAGGGGTGGCGACGGCCAGGGCCAGCAGCGCCGGGCTCAAGGCCATCGTCAGCTTTACCATGTTGCGCGGGCTGATCCACGCCGCGGCGATGCCGCTGGCAATCGATGCGCCCATGTAGAACAGTTGCAGCAGCGCCGCAATGGACGCTGCCTGGCTGTAGCTCAGCTCGAACACCTGGCGGATCTGGGGTAATAAGGCCGAGTAGAGGAAAATACTGAAGCCGTGGGTGGTCGCGTTACACGCCGTAAAGATAAGCGCTAATAAAATAATACTTTTTGTGGGTGAGTGTGGGTCGAAGGGCATGGGGTTGGCTCGGTCAATTTAATTGCTATGGAATGGGGCGTAAGTGCAAGGCATGCCCTATGTAAGTGCGTTGACTTAGTCGGCGGTTTAATTAAAACAAGACTAGCGTTTATATAAATAAAACAGCCAGTGCTTAATAGTCGTGAGTGTGCTGCGAAATACTCATGCTATTTATACGTCGGCGACAGTGGCAGGGCTGAAACCGACGTCATTGAATATTGCCGATTACCTGTGGCGAGGGAGCAAGGGAATCGCCCTACACAACACAAAAAATCATGTTACTCGGGAAATTTCCCGCAAGCCGTGGGATGCTTGGGGCTCGTCAGCCCCAGCGCGAGTCCTGTTCATGAAACGCAAAATGCCCGCGCTCAATGCGCTCAAAGCCTTCGAAGTGGCCGGCAGTACCGGCAGTTTTACCCGGGCGGCGGAGCTGCTCAACGTCACGCAAAGTGCCGTCAGCCGCCAGGTGCGCCAGCTCGAAGAACAGCTCGGCGAGAACCTGCTGGAACGCCGGCATCACCACCTTGAACTGACCAGCGCCGGCCGGGTTTTGCTGCGGGCGCTGCATCAGTCCTTCGACAAAATCGAGCTGACGGTGCGCAGCATCCAGCAGAAGTCCCACGCTAATCGCCTGCACATCAACGCACCGCCTACCTTCACCAGCCGCTGGTTGATGCCGCGCCTGGGACGGCTGCGGGAGAAACACCCCGAATTGGAACTGAGCATCACCACACGTTTACAGGACAGCCTGGCGGAAACCAGCACTCTGGACTGCGCGATCCGCTTTGGCGATGGCGAATGGGATGGGCTGGACAGCTCACTGCTGCTCCAGGAACGGCACATTGCGGTGTGTGCTCCGTCCTTGTATGCGCGGGAATGGAGTGAGCGCGGCATCGACCTTAATCGCCTGACCTTGCTGCATGTATTGGCCCGGGAAGACCAGCGTTATCTGACCTGGAAACACTGGCTCGACGCGGCGAAAATCAGCGGCGTGGATACCCAGGGCGGTTATGAATTCGACCTGCTGGACCTGGCGATTCGTGCGGCCACCGACGGCTTGGGCATCACCATTGCCGACTGGCACATGGTTGCCCCGGAGCTGGCCAGCGGGCAGTTGACCCAGGTACTGAACGTGCATGTGGAAGGGCATCAATCCTACTGGTTGGTGACTCGGCCGGAGCAGACCTTGATGCCGCAATTGCAGGTGTTCAGCCAGTGGTTGCAGGAGGAAATCTGGTTGGCGCAAAGGCAGCTCGAACCCTCCACCGCCGCCGGTTGACCCCCAACCTTCACGGGAAATTTGATTGCTTCTCGCGTAACCTGCATTTTTTGAATGTTACCCCGCTCAATAAATCGTTTGTTCAACCCCCTCAGGATGCCAAAACTGCGGGAACTGGATAAAAACAACGATGGGCAATTCACATGCGACTTGAGCGAAACTTTGTAAACGGTCACTTCATTGAGCCTGCCAGCGATGCGCTGATTGCGGTCTACAACCCGGCCACCGAAGCCTTGGTGGGTAAGGTCTCGGCCGCCACCAGCGCTGAAGCAACCGCCGCCGTTGAGGCTGCCGCCGCCGCCCAGAAGCGCTGGGGCAAGCTCACCGGCATCGAACGCGCCGAGCACTTGCGCTCATTCGCTGACGCCCTGGAGGCCTGCGCCGAGAGCATCGGTGCCGCCTTGGCCGCCGAGTCCGGCAAAAGTGTCAGCGACGCCAGCAACGAAGCCCGTTACGCCGCGCAAATCACCCGCTACCACGCCGAATGGGCTCGGCGGATCGAAGGCGAGATCATCCCCAGCGATACCCCGAACGAAAACCTCTTCCTGCACCGCGAGCCGATTGGTGTGGTCGCCTGCCTGATTCCGTTCAACTACCCGGTCTACACCTTGCTGCGCAAAATCGCCCCGGCGCTTATTGCCGGCAATACCGTGGTGGTGCGCCCGAGTAACAACACCCCGACCTCGGCGTTTGAAATCGCCAAGGCTGTGCAGCAATCCGGTTTACCGGCCGGCGTGGTCAACATACTGACCATGGACCATGCTACCGCCGCAACGGTCTGCACCCACAAAGCCGTCGGCTTGATCACCCTGACCGGTAGCGTCAACGCCGGGCGGATCGTGCTCGACTATTGCAAGGCCAACATTGCCAAGCCGTCCTTGGAGCTGGGCGGCAAAACCCCGGCAATCATTGAAGCCGACGCTGACCTTGAAGCTGCCGCCAGCGCTATCGTCGCGTCCAAGACCACTCACTGCGGTCAGTTGTGCACGGCGGTGGAGCGGGTTTACGTGCAGGAAAGTGTCTACGAGCAATTTCTCGCGTTGCTCAAAGCCAAAATCATCGCCGTTAAGTTTGGCGACCGTGCCACCGACGCCAGCCTGATGGGCCCGTTGGTCAACGCAAGCTCGCAGCAAAACATCCACGCCATGGTCGAGCGCGCCGTCTCCGACGGTGCGGTACTGGAAGCAGGCGGTTTCATTCCTGAGGGCAACGGCCATTTCTACCCGCCGACGCTGTTGAGCAACTGTCGCCAGGATATGGAAATTATCCAGGAAGAAATCTTCGGCCCGGTGCTGCCAGTGCTCAAGTACCGCGATATCGACGAAGCGTTGGCCATGGCCAACGATCACCAGTTCGGCCTGTCGTCGGTGCTGTACACCGAGAGCTACCGCACCACCCTGAAAGTCGCCAACACCATCGAGGCCGGTGAGTTGTACGTCAACCGGACCCCGGCCGACCCTTACCAGGGCTTCCACGCCGGGTGGAAACGCTCGGGCCTGGGCGGTGATGACGGCAAGCACGGCATGCTCGAATTCACTCAGACCCGACTTGTGGTGATGAAGTACTAGACCGGCAGCTAAAGTTCCAAGCTTCAAGCGGCAAGTAAAAGCGAACGGCAGCCGGCTCTGACTTGCCGCTTGTAGCTTTGCGCTTGCTACTGCTCCAAACCTATAAAAACAATTATTGGGGCGCCCGGACCACCGGGTTGCCCGAGGTCTCATAGATGTCCAAGCCTGCAACCACTGTTGCCGCTGTTCAGGGTTCGAACGCGGGTGCAAAAAGCCGCAGTGACAAGGGAAGTCGCTACATCCAGTTAATGCTGTTGGTACTGGCCGCCGGGGCGATCTACCCGATACTGTACCTGCGCCAGGTTTACCAGACCACCATGCTCGAGGTGTTCCAAATCAACCACAGCGAATTGGGTTATCTGTACTCGATGCTCGGTACGATTTTCCTGCTTAGCTATTTGCCGAGCGGTTGGTTGGCCGACCGGATCGCCCCGCGGTTTTTGATTTTCTTTTCGCTGGTGGCCACCGGAGCCTTGGGACTTTGGTACTCCACGGGGCCGTCGATGGCCGGTTTGATGATCATCTTCGGTTGCTGGGGCCTGACCACCGGCCTGACGTTCTGGGCCTCGGTGCTCAAGCGGGTGAAGATGATTGCTCATCACACTGAACAGGGCCGGTTCTTCGGCATCCTCGACGGTGGTCGCGGCCTGGTCGAAGCGCTGCTCGCAACGGTCGCCCTGGGGCTGTTTGCCTTCGCCACAGAAACCCGTGGCGAGTCCGCCGCAGAAGGTTTCAAGCACGTGGTCTACCTCTATGCCTTCACCTGTATTGCCATCGGCTGTGTGCTGGTGCTGATCAAGGATCCGAAGGCGATGGAGGACACCGCGCCGGTGGAAAAGGGCAAATACAACCTGCTCGGCGACCTGACCATACTGGTAAAAATCCCTGAGCTGTGGTTGGTGACGGCCATCGTGTTCTGCGGTTACCACATCTTCTGGGCGACCTACAGCTTCTCCGATTATTTGCAGGGCGGCGGCATGACCGCCGTCATGGCCGGCACCATCACCACCATCAAACTGTGGATGCGCCCGATTGGCGGTATCGGTGGCGGCTGGCTCGGTGACAAGTTCTCGAACATCTCGGTGCTGATCGTGGCGCTGTTCCTCGCTACGTTGGCGATGGTCGGCCTGATCGTGTTCCCGGCGCTCAACAGCATAGGCCTGCTGGTCGGTACGGTGATCTTCATCGGCCTGATGACATATGCGATTCGCGGTTTGTACTGGGCGATCCTCGACACCTGCAACATTCCTTTGCGCATCACCGGCCTGGCCATTGGCATCGTCTCGGTGGTCGGTTACCTGCCGGATGCCTTCATTCCATTGATCAACGGCTACCTCACCGAGCACTTCCCCGGCGCCCTTGGCTACAAGCTGTATTTCGGCTACATCGCCTCCGTCGGCCTGATCGGGACCCTCGCGGCCCTGACCTTGCGTGCGCGTATCAATCGTCAATCTTCGAATAAAACAGGTGCCTGAGATGAAAATCGTCGCCCTTGAAACCCATATTGTTGCCGTCCCGCCACCGCATATCGGCGGCATGTATTGGCTGTTCGTCAAGCTCAAGACCGATTGCGGCATTGAAGGTGTCGGCGAAATCTACGCTGCGACCTTCGGCCCCAAAGCCATGCTGCCGATCATCGAAGACGTGTTTGAACGCTACTTGCTCAACCACGACCCGCATCACATCGAACGCTTTTTCCGTCAGGCCTATTCGAGCGGCTTCACCCAGCGTCCCGACCTGACCATGATGGGCGTGGTCAGCGGCCTGGAGATGGCCTGCTGGGACATCATCGGCAAAGCGGCGAACAAGCCGGTCTATGAATTGCTTGGCGGCAAGGTCAATGAGCGTCTGCGTTCCTACACCTACCTGTACCCGGTCAACAGCCAGGGTGAGTACGACTATGACGACCCGGACCTGGCTGCCGAATGCGCTATCGAGAACATGAATAAAGGCTTCACCGCCGTGAAGTTCGACCCGGCCGGGCCGTACACCGCGTACTCCGGTCACCAGATTTCGCTGGAAGTACTGGAGCGCTGCGAAACCTTCTGCCGAAAGATCCGCGAAGCGGTGGGCGACAAGTGCGACCTGTTGTTCGGCACCCATGGGCAAATGGTCCCGTCCTCGGCGATTCGCCTGGCCAAGCGCCTGGAGAAGTACGACCCGTTATGGTTTGAAGAGCCAGTGCCACCGGGTCAGGAGGAGGCGATGGCGCAAGTTGCGGCCAAGACCACCATTCCGATTGCTACGGGCGAGCGGCTGACCACCAAGTACGAATTCTTCAAGCTGTTGCAGGCCGGCGGTGCGTCGATTCTACAAATGAACGTGGCCCGCTGCGGCGGGCTGCTGGAAGCCAAGAAGATCGCGAGCATGGCCGAGGCCTATTACGCGCAGATCGCACCGCATCTTTATAACGGGCCGATTGGCGCGGCGGCGAGTTTCCAATTGGCAACCTGTACCCCGAATTTCCTCATCCAGGAGAGCATCATGACCTGGGGTGGATTCCACGCCGAAGTCCTGACCAAGCCACTGCAATGGGAGGACGGCTACATCATTCCGTCCACCGAGCCGGGCCTTGGGGTGGAGCTGAACATGGACGTGGTGCGCAGCCATTCGCCCTATACCGGTGAGCGTTTGCACCTGCAAATGGCACCGGCCCCGGCAGACGTCAAAGACACATCGCCGGCCAGAGGCTGACGGTATTTCCCGTCTTTCAGTTGCGGGAATGGGTGTTTTTTTAATAACGACTTACGCGGTAACCGTGCATGACATACGACTACATCATCGCTGGCGCCGGCGCGGCCGGCTGTATCCTCGCCAACCGGCTATCGGCCTGCGGAAAATACACGGTGCTGCTGCTGGAAGCGGGCGGCAAGGACAGTTCGCTGTGGTTCAAGATCCCTGTCGGCTTTGCCAAGATGTATTACAACCCGACCTTCAACTGGATGTACTACAGCCAGCCGCAGAAGCAGCTCAACAATCGTGAAATTTATGCTCCGCGCGGTAAGGTCCAGGGCGGTTCGGGCTCGATCAATGCGATGATCTACGTCCGTGGTCAAGCCCATGACTTCGATGACTGGGCCGCCAACGGCAACGATGGCTGGGGTTTCAAGGACGTTTTGCCGTATTTTCGCAAACTGGAAAATCACCCATCGGGCGAAAGCGAATATCACGGCGGCAGCGGCCTGATCAGCATCACTCCGATGAAGGGAGAGACCCATCCGATCTGCGATGTGTTTCTCAAGGGGTGCGATGAACTCGGTTACCCGCAGAGTGACGACTTCAACGGGCCGAACTTTGAAGGCTCGGGTATCTACGATGTCAACACCAAGGACGGCCAGCGCAGTTCCAGTAGTTTTGCGCATCTGCATCCCGCACTCAGCCGCCCGAATCTGACGGTCGAGCATTACGCACTGGTCGATCGGGTATTGTTCGAGAACGTGCGGGCCAGCGGCATTTCCGTGACCCAACACGGCGTGGTCCGCACCTTCCAGGCGCGCAAGGAGGTGATCCTCTGCGCCGGTGCCGTTGACACACCGAAGATTCTGCAACTATCCGGTGTCGCCGATCAGGCGTTACTGGCCAGGCACCAGATTCCGCTCGTCAAACACCTGCCGGCGGTGGGGCAGAACCTTCAAGATCACTTGTGCGTCAGCTATTACTACAAGGCGAACATTCCGACGCTCAATGACCAGCTCAGCTCGCTGTTCGGGCAGTTCAAGCTCGGCCTTAAATACCTGCTGACCCGCAAGGGTGCCTTGGCGATGAGCGTCAACCAGGCCGGTGGTTTCTTCCGTGGCAACGAGTCGCAGACCAACCCGAACCTGCAACTGTACTTCAATCCGCTGTCGTACCAGATCCCGAAGAACAACAAGGCCAGCCTCAAGCCCGAGCCGTATTCCGGCTTCCTGCTATGTTTCAACCCGTGCCGGCCGACGAGTCGGGGGCATATCGAGATCCAGTCGAATAACCCTCGAGACGCTGCGCTGATCGATCCCAATTACCTGAGTACGCGAAAGGACATCGACGAAGTGATCCAAGGCAGTCGGCTGATGCGCAAAATCATGCAGGCGCCGGCCTTGAAAGGCATCACGGTTGCTGAAGTCCTCCCGGGGCCGGTGGTCGAAAGCGATGAACAGATGCTGCAGTACTTTCGCGAAAACAGCGGTTCGATCTACCACCTGTGCGGCTCGTGCGCGATGGGGGCGGATGTACAGAAGTCAGTGGTCGATAAACGGCTTAAAGTCCATGGTCTCGATGGTCTACGCATTGTCGATGCGTCGATTTTTCCCAATGTGACGAGCGGCAATACCCACGCCGCAGTCCTGATGGTGGCGGAGAAGGGCGCCGACCTGATTTTGCAGGACGCCGGATCGTTGCCATAGTGATTGAACGTCTGCCGATTTATTTTTGTTTAACCTGAGTAGTCGATAATAAGAAAGCTGGGGTCGATGGTTGTCGAACTCTTGATCCAACTGACCAAGAGGGAAGGGAGCTTCGGCTTAGAGGGGGCATCCTTTTAAAACCATCCAGAGCATGCCCTCAGATATGCCCCCCAATGTAGCCATCCACTGGAAGTAAATGGACCTCTATGGTCTATCAAAAGGCAGAAATGATCAGGATTAACAGCCTTCCCGACAACGCCTAAAGACTCTCAGGATCGCCAAAAAACATCTGAATCCGCGACCTAAGCCACCGCTCCCCCGGATCATTATCCTGCGAGCCGCGCCACGCCATGTGCAGTTCAAATGAACGCACCGGCAACGGTGGATCTTCGGAGCGCAAGCCGCCGGCCGATGTCAGCGCTTCGGCGGCATAATCCGGCACGGTGGCGAGGATATCGGTGCCCGCCAGCAAGGTACCCAGGCCGTTGAACTGCGGTACGGCCAGGACCACGTGGCGTTTGCGATCGAGCTTTTCCAACTCTTCATCGATAAACCCGCTCAAGTCCCCGGCAAATGACACCAGGGCATGGGGGCGGGCGCAGAAGTCGTCCAGGCTCAGGGCGCCGGGGACGCTGTCGGCACGCAGCAGTTTGGGCAGGCTGCGGCGCAATACTTTGCGCTTGGCGTTGGCCGGCAGGTCGGCGGTGTAGCTGACGCCGATGGAGATTTCGCCGGAAGCCAGCAGGCCTGGCATCAGGATGTAATTCACGCGACGCACCACCAGTACGATGCCTGGGGCTTCGGCGCGCAGGCGTTTGAGCAGTTGGGGCAGCAGGGCAAATTCAACATCGTCGGACAGGCCGATACGGAACACGGCGGTGCTGGTTGCCGGGTCGAACTCGGCGGCGCGGCTGACGGCGGTGGAAATCGAGTCCAGGGCCGGGGAGAGCAGGGCGAAGATTTCCACCGCACGGGCCGAGGGCTCCATGCTGCGGCCGGTGCGCACAAACAGCGGGTCGTCAAACAGCCCGCGCAGGCGTGACAATGCCGCACTGATGGCCGGCTGGCCGAGGAATAGCTTCTCGGCGGCGCGGGTCACACTGCGCTCGTGCATCAAGGTTTCGAATACGATCAAGAGGTTAAGGTCGACACGACGCAGGTCGTTACGGTTCATCTTGTGTCCTGGAAGAGTCAGCTGACTTGACGAGAGCGGCCACATACAAACGATGACCAGCATTAATCTTACGGGGAAAGGCTGGTACTCTGCACAGGATAATTGACTTTTCCTACGATGGTTGAGGTCTATTCCTTATACGTGGAATCAATGACAGGCATGTCGACTATTAATGGCGACCTGTGGTCTTACCCGCAAAGCCCAGATAAAGTTCATGGCATTAGAGGTTACTTTGACGAGGTTTGCGATGTCCCGCACGATCCGTTTTCACAAGTTTGGTCCGGCCGAGGTGCTCAAATGCGAAGAGCATGCAGCCGCGCAGCCCGCACCGGGCGAAGTGCAGGTGCGTGTCGAGGCGATTGGCATCAGTTGGTATGACATTTTGTGGCGCCAGAACCTGGCATCGTCCCATGCCCGTCTTCCATCAGGCCTGGGCCATGAGATGGCCGGTGTGGTTGTCGCCCTTGGCGAAGGCGTAGATGACTTGGCAGTGGGCGATAAAGTGGCCAGTTTTCCGGCCGAGAGCCCCAATGATTATCCGGTGTATGGCGAGCAGATCGTCTTGCCCCGTTCGGCCCTGACCCGCTACCCGGACGTCTTGAGCCCTATCGAAGCCAGCGTGCACTACACGCCGCTGTTGATTGCTTACTTTGCCTATATGGATCTGGCCCGGGTCAAACCGGGACAATTTGCGCTGGTCACCGACGCCAGTCACTGCGCCGGTCCGTCCTTTGTACAGCTGGGCAAGGCCTTGGGTGTGCGGGTGATTGCCGCGACCAAGGACAGCACCGAGCGTGACTACCTGTTGTCCCTTGGGGCAGAGAAGGTGATCGCCACCGAAGAGCAGGACCTGCTGATGCAAATCAACAAGTTCACCGACAACCGCGGCGTCGACGTGGTCTTCGATGGTTTGGGCGGCCCGCAGATGTCCTTGCTCGGCGACGTGCTGGCACCCCGAGGTAGCCTGGTGCTTTATGGCTTGCAGGGCGGAAACCAGACGCCGTTCCCAGCGTGCGCGGCGTTCCAGAAGAATATTCAGTTCTTCGTGCACTGCATCGGTAATTTCACCGGTAAACCGGAACTGGGCATCATCCAGGACCATGTGGCGTTACAGCGTGCATTGCGTGATATCAACCAATTGACCGCCGACCGCGTGCTGGTGCCGTTGAAAACCACGGTATTCCCGTTCAATCAGTTCGTGGAAGCCCACCGTTATATGGACGAATGCCCATGCCGCGAGCGTGTTGCGTTGCAGGTTGCGGCTGTTTGAGCTGTAGGAGTATTCGTAAATGAATGCTCCCGTGTCTGAGTGAAGGGGGCAAATGCGCCATTTGACAGGGCTTAACCCGCCCGCCCCGAAAGGTACCGACCTGGCACGTTAGCCCCTAAATCCTGCTGTTCCTCCCTGACGCCGCCCTGAATCCCAGCGCGGCGTCTTTGTGTGCGCGACATTTACGTGCCAACGGTCGCTCATCTGCACTGGTTTTCGGCCAGCTTCTGTATCTATTAATCATTATTACAACGCTGATAATTGCGCCTTCACTTTCATCTCAAGGATTGAGCAATGATTGAATCAAGTAGTTATTTGAACGATGAGTGCGGCGAACACGCGAACTCCGCAAGGCAGGTACTTTCATACAAGCTGCCGGCTTGCACAAAAAGAAAGTTGCTTGAGTCTGGTTTGTCGGACACTTCTTTAAAAGGTTGGTTAAAAATGCGTAGGAGCTTGTCGGAAGAGTCCTAAGGGTGCGCTTTTATCAAGATAACCCCTTTAAATTCATTGGGTTGCATGGTCTCAGTGTTGAGGTGAGCACCCAAGGAGATCCATGTCGTTTTGTTGCGCGGTGCTAGTGTTTATCCATCGACGCACAACGCGGTGCGCGATTTTCCTACACGCACAATAGGTCGGGCAGATACGGTCAGTAGTTGCTCGAAACTGATATTTCAACTCGGGTAGTAGAACTATGAGCACTATTCACGAACAAGCTATGAATCATGTTTATCAGCAAGTTCTGCAGCGTTTGATTGGGCATCTTAATCGCGCGAGCCGCACGGCTCTTCAATTACTGGTCCAACGGATCGTTGTGGCGGCAGGGGGCATGGAGCAGGTGGGGAATTTCAAGGTGCTGGTCGCCCACAGCGGGGGCGAAGTCAGCAGCTATACCCTGGCGTTACTGCGCGCGGCCCAATTGACCATTGCCGGCCGGGCGCCGCGCACCTTTGAACTGAGAGTCGCGACGTTGCGGCACGCGGGCATGACTGAGGGGCACCTCGAGACGATCAATCGCGGCTATGGTCGCTTGTTTCTGCATGACGATCCGCGCGTCGAGTTGCTGGTGGTGGAAAACCGGGAAGTACAGCCCTTCAATCACCACCGCCCCGCCTCGGCGGCCGGGCGTGAGGCCAGCCAACGCAATATGTTGATGATGGGCCACCTGAGCGCGGGCGACTGCCGCGCCACACTGTGTAACGACACTTACCTGGCTATGGGTGATTTCTACCAGCGGGTCACCACCTGCAATGGCGGCGTCCATGCACTGGTCAGTGGCGACTCCCCGCGCAAACAGCGTCAGTTTTTTGCCTGGCTCAAGAAAACCGCCCAGAACGCGGGCCTCGCCGTGCCAAATGGCTATCCATCCTCGCTCAACGCGTTGTTCGCGTGCATGGACGAGTGGAGCGATGGCTATTACCGGGATCTGTTCGGTGAGCATTATGTGGCGAGCGATAACCCGAGCAAGGCGGGGCATCGTCACTTGGCCTACATCGGCATCGCCGATCTACTGGAAGATGTCGACCTCATGTCGACAACCTTGTTGACCGAGTTCATGGCCTATACGCCGGACCCGCTGGGCTTTCACTTTAGCCATCCGGCTTATTCCAATCCGCTGCTGATGGCTCATCTGCGCGGACTGCAAGCCGAGAGCCTACGTGAGCTGGAGTATGAAGAAGGGGTGCAAGACTTTGTGCAGCAAGCCGCTTCTTACCTGCGCCGTCTGCGCATGCCCGACGATGTGCTCGCGGAGGTCGGGACCCGTGAAGGCCGCATTCTGTCGGCTACTTACTCACAACAGTTCTTTGGCCTGGATGAAACCCAACTGACCTGCCTGTTGTTCTCGCCGTTTCTTCATCACGGCGAGCGACTGGAAGGCTATTTGCGCCAATGCCATCCGGGCATGCTGGTGGCGCTGCCCGAGTTGCACAAAGTCCTTCAGGGCAAACCCTGCGCCGAGATGCTGCAACAGTGGGTAACGGACACCAGCGGATTGCCCCTGTGCTTGTTGCAGCACCTGTACGGCAAGCGGCCGCGGCTCAGTGTTAAACGCAGGCGTCCAGTCGCAAGGACCCATGGCGCCGCCCAGACTGTGCAATTGTCCGAGCGATGACGCCGCGCACGGAGCGTCAGGCGGACTTCGCGTATCAGGCGGTCTATCGCTACATGATCAGCCTGATCAACGAAGCCAGTACCGACACCCGGGTAAAATTGCCGTCATTGCGGCAGTTGGCCGTCCGCCTGAACGTGTCGATTTCAACGATCCAGTACGCCTACGCGCTGCTGGAGAAGGAGGGCAGGGTCTATTCAGTGGCCAAGTCGGGGTACTACGCTTGGCCAAAGTCGATAAACCCTTTGGCGTGGAGCGGCGGGGACCTGCTCGACCGCCTCTACGCGGCAGCCCGGCGCCCCGGCATGGTGGTGCTCAGTAGCGACGAGCCGGCGTTGCTTGGCTCCCTGGATGAAACATTGCTGAGGCTGGAGCGTGAGCTCGTGCGCCAGCATCCATCGCATCTGCAGCCGTGGTCCCAGCCTTGCGGTGTGTGGGAATTGCGGGCGGCGTTGGCGGCCCGGTATACCTCGTCGCCAACGCACTGCTGGCATGCTGACGACGTGTATATCGGTGCCGACCTGCGCGGCGTGCTCGACATTCTGATCGAAGTGCTGGGCCTGCGCGGCACCACCGTGATTGTGGAATCGCCCTGCGACTGGCTGATCCTGCGCCTGTTGCAGGACGCCGGGGTGCACATCATCGAACTTCCCTGGACGCCGGAGGGCGGCCTGGATCGCGCCGCACTGGAAAGGCTGCTGCGTGAAGAGGCGGTGCATCTGGTGTTGTTTTCCTCCACGGTCAGCCTGCCTTCTGGCGTGGCGATGTCGGTCGACGATCGCCTGGACGCGGCGCGGTTGCTGGGCCAGTACGGGTGCTGGTTGCTGGAAAACGATACGTTTGGTGAGCTGGGTTTCGGCGCGCCGCAGCCGGCACTGCGTGAAGAAGTGAACCCTGAGCGACTGATCGTGTTTTCTTCATTCGAGAACACACTTGGCTCGGAAGCGTCTTACGGTTATCTACTGTCCCGACGCATGAGCAATGAATTGCAGCGCCAGTTCCTGCTGCGCTCATTCCGCTTGTCGTCGATCCGCCAGCGTGCGATTGCGCGCCTGTACCAAAACGGACGGATTGATCAGCATCTCTGCACACTGCGCCAACAGCTGAGCGAGCAAGCAGCGCAGATGAGTCAGCGCCTGCTGCATTACTTGGGCGACCAGGTGACCTGCCGCATGCCGAACGCAGGCGCCGCCTGCTGGCTGCAGTCCACCCGTGCAGTGGACATGCGCCAGGTGTTCCAGCGTTTGCTGGCGCAGCAAGTGGTCATTGCACCCGGCGAGCTGTTCAGTGTCAGCGGGTTGCATCATCAGAACTTGCGCTTGAGCCATGCTTTTCGTGGGCAAGCCAGCCTGGATGTTGCCCTGGCAGCGTTGAGTGAAGCGCTGCGGCAGGCGCAGACTGCGTGAAGTTTCTCTGACGGTTGTAGGATCTATACCGTCGCACCGTAGTCCAACACTTAGTAAACTGCGATTTTTCCATATCCTTCTTTCCGAGGTTCATGCATGACAATCAGTCCTTTTGCGGGCAAACCGGCGCCAGCCCAATTGCTGGTGGATATCCCGCGACTGGTGACGGCCTATTACACCGGCCAGCCTGATGCAGCGATCTCCACCCAGCGCGTGGCCTTTGGTACTTCCGGCCACCGTGGCAGCTCCTTCGAGCTGAGCTTCAACGAATGGCACGTCCTCGCCATCAGCCAGGCCATCTGCCTGTACCGTGAAGCCCAGGGCATCAACGGCCCACTGTTTGTCGGCCTGGACACCCACGCCCTGTCGACCCCAGCCGGCGCCAGCGCCCTGGAAGTGTTGGCGGCCAACGGCGTTCACGTGATGCTGGCTGAAGGCGACGAATACACGCCGACCCCGGCGATCTCCCACGCCATCATCTGCTACAACCGCGGCCGTACCAGCGGCCTGGCTGACGGTATTGTCATCACGCCGTCCCACAACCCGCCGCAAAGTGGCGGCTACAAGTACAACCCACCCAACGGCGGCCCGGCCGATACCCACGTGACCAAGTGGATCGAAGCCAAAGCCAATGAGTTGCTCGCCAATAAACTGGCCGGGGTCAAACGCATCACCCACGCCCAGGCACTCAAGGCCGACACCACCCATCGCCACGACTACCTCAACAGCTACGTGGCCGACCTGATCAACGTGATCGACATGGACGCCATCCGCAGCGCTGATCTGCGCCTGGGCGTTGACCCATTGGGTGGAGCAGGGGTGCGCTACTGGTCGGCGATTGCCGAGCACTACCGGTTGAATCTGGACGTGGTGAACACTGAAGTCGATGCCACCTTCCGCTTCATGAGCGTCGACTGGGATGGACAGATCCGCATGGACCCGTCTTCCAGCTACGCCATGCAGGGCTTGATCGGGCTCAAGGAGCGTTTCGACGTGGCCTTCGCCTGCGATCCGGACCACGACCGTCACGGTATCGTTACCCCGTCTGGTGGCCTGTTGGCGCCGAACAACTACCTGGCGGTGTCCATCGACTACCTGTTCCAGAACCGTCCCGACTGGCGCACCGATGCGGCCGTGGGCAAGACCGTGGTCAGCAGCGGGTTGATTGATCGCGTGGCGGCGCGCATTGGCCGCCGCCTGTACGAAGTGCCAGTAGGCTTCAAGTGGTTTGCCGATGGTTTGTTCGAGGGTTCGCTGGGTTTCGGCGGTGAAGAAAGCGCGGGTGCGTCATTCCTGCGCAAAGACGGTACCGTATGGAGCACCGACAAAGACGGTCTGATCCCGGCGCTGCTCGCCGCAGAAATGACCTCGCGCAAAGGCCAGGACCCGAGCCAGATCTACCGTGGCCTGACTGATGCGCTGGGTGAGCCGTTCGCTATTCGTGTGGATGCCAAAGCCACCCCGGCGCAGAAGGCGTTGTTGGGCAAACTGTCGCCGGAGCAGGTGACCTCTACCCAACTGGCAGGGGAAAGCATCCAGCAGATCCTCAGCCATGCGCCGGGTAACAATCAGGCCATTGGCGGCCTGAAGGTGATGACCGAAAACGGCTGGTTCGCCGCACGGCCATCGGGCACCGAAGACATCTACAAGATCTACGCCGAGAGCTTTATTGGCGAAGATCACCTCAAGCAACTGGTTGAAGAGGCCCAGGTCCTGGTGGACGGCGCCATTTCGCAGTAACCCCGCAACCCCCGTAGCAGCTGCCGAGCGCAAGCGAGGCTGCGTTGGGCGCCCCGCAGATCGCGGGGTGTCAATACGTCCGCCACGCAGCCTCGCCAAGGCTCGACAGCTACGACCCGAAACTTGCGATTGCCCATCTACGTGGGCTACTCCGACATCAGGCGAGGTCAACCAACACGATCTCGCTGTCTTCAACCGCCGTTACCCGCAGCACCTGCTCGTCCTCAACCGCAACACCGTCTCGCGCTTGCGCTCGCAAGCCATTGACTTCAATCACACCCTTGGCCGGCACCAGATAGGCACGGCGTCCAGTGTCCAGGCGGTACTCTGCCGTTTCCCCGGCTTTCAGGTTGGCTGCCACCAGGCGGGCATCAGCGCGGATGCGCAGGCTTTCGCTGTCTCCGCTTTTGCCGCTGGCCAGGGTCACAAACCCCTCACGCTCACCTTTCGGGAACGGCTTGGCGCCCCAGGACGGCGGCAAACCGGCTTCATTCGGGATAATCCAGATCTGGAAAATCCGGGTCGGCGTCGCTTCCAGGTTGTATTCGCTGTGGGCGATCCCGGTGCCTGCACTCATGACCTGCACGTCACCGGCTTCAGTCCGGCCCTTGTTGCCCAGGTTGTCGGCATGGCTGATGGCACCTTCGCGCACATAGGTGATGATTTCCATGTCACGGTGCGGATGCTGTGGAAAGCCCGTGCCTGGCGCGATGATGTCGTCGTTCCACACGCGAAGATTGCCCCAGTGCATACGCTTGGGGTCGTGGTACTCGGCGAACGAAAAATGGTGATGGGCGTCAAGCCAGCCATGGTGGGCGCCGCCCAGGGAGTTGAAAGGTCGAAGTTCCAGCATGATCGTCTCCTGTTGATGGCGCCTATGATCCAGCAGGGCATGATCGATAAAAAGCGTAAAAAATGCCTGATTCCTATCAGTGGAACCGATTGGTTAGTGGCGTTTTAACTTTCATTTCATCGCCTAACTGCATGACAACAAAGCAATTGGCTGGAACTGAGCGCCGATTCCGGCGACCATGGCGCCCTTGTCACCACCTAGCTCACCGCAGGAGTCCGCGTGCCGCAACACAAGCCTGATCTGCCTCCCGAACTGCGCCCGTTGGCGCAAATGCCCTTGCTCAAGCGCCTGGCCGCGCGCCTGTTCGGCCATGGGCTGACCCGATTGCGCGCACAGCACCGGTTTTCCTGGTTGCACGGGCAGGCTGACGGTTTTCGCAGTGGTCACGAAGCGGGTGTGGAATATGGTTATCGCGAAGGCAAGGCCGATGGCATCGAGGAGGGCCGCCAAGTCCTGCTGATCCGCGACTTTCGCCCCGATGAGCACCGTGCGCCCGGTATTGATGACAGTCTGTTCGATGATTGGCGCCTGCCCCTGACGGCGCACGTGAAGAAACGCATCAAGGCCGACGTCGCCCGCTTGCTGCCGGCCCATGCCCAGCCCAGTGTGGCGCAATGGAAGATGATTTTCAGCGACACGCCATCCACCTCCGTGATCGCCGGCGCCGGTGCAGGCAAGTCCACCTCGCTGGTCCTGCGCATCCTGCTGCTCACCCATTACCTGGGCTTTGAATTGAGCTCGATGACCGTGGTGACCTTCACCCGCGAATCGCGCAAAGACTTCATCAACAAGCTCATGGAGATTCTTGGACTGTGGGGGCAACCCCTTGACCTGAAAGAGGCTCAGGCGGTGGTGCGCACTTTTCACTCGCGCATCCTCCCGATGGTCCGCAGCCTGCCGGGGTTTGAGCGTCTGCAAGCGTTCGAGAACCTGAACGCGGGTGTCGAGGATGCTGACAGTAACCCGTTCGACCTGCGCATCAACGACGCCCAGCGTCAGCAGATGAATGCCTGCTACCACCGGCTACACGGCCAGCACCCGCGCTTTCGAGAGCTGATCGCGCCATTGGCCCGGCATGGCCTGCAGCTCAAGGAGCTGGAACGTGATCACCCGGATGTGCAAAAGCGCATGGCAGTGACCGAACTGGCAGCCAAACGCGATGAAGAGCTCTGCGACGTGATCGAAGACCTGTGGTTTCGCGCTGGTGCGTGGCCGATCAAGGGCATTGAATCCAATCGCCAGACTATCGAGATCAACGGCGCGCAGTTCCATTGCCATGGTTACATCCCCGAGCTGGACGCGTGGGTGGTGCTGGGATTCGATTCCCGGGAAAACGCCCAGCTCAGCCGGCCCAATGCCAAGCTGTCAGTGCGTGCGGAATGGGCGGTTAAGCGCACCCTGTTTCAAGCTTTCTGTCGTAAGCCATTGATTTGGATTGATAGTTACGAATCGTCCAGGCGCCTTTTAAGCAGTTTGGCGGGGGATGCCTGCGCGGGCCCTGGGTTTGATTACAAGGTCAAAGGCGAACTGGCGTCCGCGCCGTTGCTGGACAGTTTTGTCATGGCCGCCGGCTTTATCGAAAACCTTGGGTTGGACGTGCCGACGGCCGTGGGCAAGATGACCTTCGCCAAGGACGATCCTGACCGTTTCTTCTTCGAGGCCTTGAGCATTTTCTGGAAAGCCCTGGAAGATCATCTACTCGATCAGTCGCCGCCGATCATGACCTACAACCGCATGTTCTCGCTGTTCGGCGAAAACACCCCGGAAAACCTCAAGTTGCTCAGCGACCCACTGCTACGGCCGTTGTCGCACCTGATGATCGACGAGTTCCAGGATGTGTCGCCGCAGATCGTCTCGTGGATCCGCGCCAGCCTGCGGGAAATCCGCAGCCGTGGCCCGGCCATGCATGTGGGGCGCGGTGCCCAGTATTCTTCGTTGTTGTGCGTGGGCGATGATTGGCAATCGATTTACGGCTGGCGGGGCAGTTCGCCCAAGTATTTCATGGAGTTCGATCAGGAATTCCCGTCACCCAGCACTACCCGCGTGATGCTGGGCGAGAATTACCGCAGCCACCAACACATCATCGACGCTGCCGAGCACATCGTACGCGCCGCGCCGGCCATCCCTGGCAAGAAAGCCAAGGCCAGTGGCACGCCCAAGGCGTTGGAGCCAGTCAAGGTACTGGTGCGTGACGATGCGGCGCTGGGTCGCCAGTTGCTGGAGCACTATCAAAAGGGCGATTCAGTATTAATGCTGTATCGAAAAAGTAGCGATAAGCTACTGATTAAAGAGCATATTCAGTCAGTAGTTAATGTGGATTCTAGCTTGCCGGCTCAGTCACGCAGGTTGAAACAGCTGACCTATCACAGTGCTAAAGGCTTGCAGGCGGACGCCGTGTTTCTGCTGGGAGATTGCCAGCACCTGACCAGTTCGCCCTATAAGAACCAGGTCTATCGCATGGCTGGCCTGGGTAAGTCTGGCGACAGCGAACCCTATGACTCGGCGCAAAAGGACGAAGTGCTGCGCCTGGCGTACGTGGGCATCACCCGGGCCGTCAGCCATTGCTACTGGTATGTGGAAAAGCCCGAAGGCCAGGCAGTGAATATGCCTAAGGCCTCGGAGCGTGTAGACGGGAAGAAGGCGTTTTTTGACGATCAGCGCAGCTAAAGGCTGATCGATCACGCCCGAAGGGATAAAGGCGGCACAAACGACTCCAACTCATCTTCCACCGCCTCGATAATCCGCTCCACGTCGGCGGCATTCATTACCGTGGCACAGGGAATGCCGGCGATGGCAATCAGCGTTTCGCCGCTGGCACGGTCGAAGAGGCGCACGATCATGCTGCCGGGCGCGTCCATGCTGCCCTCGAAGCCCATCGGATGAAAATGCCAGCGCATCAGCTGGCAGGCGTTGGGGAACGTCACTTTATTCATGTTGCCCACCTTGTTCATTGAGCGCTTCCTTTAGCTCGCGGCAGGGGGCCATGACCGTCACTGGTCTTGGCAGGGTTGGTTTCAAAAATAGCATTCGTTCTCAACCGGAGGTGACTTTTTTCGCCCCGTTCGGCGGTTGTTTTCCTAAAGGTTGACGTGGGTCAGGTCCTACTGAAACCTGGGCAAATAGCCATTAGTCAAAAGTGCGCCTGGCCATTGAACGCACCAGCGAATTTCGGCAATCTCCACGGTCTACCCCGCCGCAGAGCCGAACATGCCTGACATCGCCCCTGACGATGATTGCCTGCACACCCAAGCCACGGGTGACTTGGTGTTACGTCATCACCTGTGCTGGCGCCATCGTGACTTGGACGGGGTGATGTCCTACTACCACCCGGATATCCAATACCACGACTTTTTTCAGAACCGCGTAGTCGGTTACGCCGAGCTGCGCGACTACCTGCAAGCCAGCATGCCCCGCCAGGCTGACGAAGCGATTGAACACACCGACCGCATCCGCGCCGACGGTGATACCGCCTTTATCCAGTACCGCATCACCCTGCGTGGCGGCCAGGGGCTGGTGTCATTCCGTACCAGCGAGGCCATCACCGTGCGCGACGGGCTGATCTGGCGCGTCAATGAATACGCCTCATTGGTGCACGAACAACCGTCCCAGGCCCAGCGCCCCAGCGTCAGCCGCCTGGGCCTGTCCCCCCAGCAACTGGGGCATATGGCCAATGACTTGCAGCAGTATTTCGAACGCAAGCAAGCGTATCTGGACCCGGACCTGGACCTGCAGCGGGTCGCCAAGGAGTGCGGATACAGCCGTAATCAGATTTCTTACCTGCTCAATCAAGTACTCGGGCAAAGCTTCTACCGCTACGTCAACCAGGCGCGGCTGCAGCATTTGCTCGCCGCGCTGGACAAGGCGCAGCCGCCGATCAAGGTCGACGACCTGGCCTTTGCCGCCGGTTTCAATTCGCTGTCGGCGTTCTACAGCGCCTTCCGCCAGCACACCGGCCAATCGCCCAAGGCCTACGTCAAACAAATTTCCCTGCGTGCACGCGCGCAAGACAGCGAATAACCGCCGGCTCTAGGATCACCCCATCGAAACGTGGGTGGGGAGCTTGGCATGCCGGCATGGCGCAACATCAGTTTATGGATGGACCAACTGGACGACCCGCTGGTGGCGCGGCCGTCCCTGGAACACGACCTGGACGTCGATGTGGCCATTATCGGCGCCGGCTACACCGGGCTCTGGACCGCCTACTACCTGAAACGCCATGCCCCTGAGCTGAAAATCGCGATCATCGAGGGGCAAACCGCCGGCTTCGGTGCATCGGGCCGCAACGGTGGCTGGCTGATGGGCAACCTGCTGGGCGAAGACCGCCTGCTGGCCGGCCTGGCACCTGAACAACGCCGCGCCTCCTTCGACCTGCTGCACGGCATTCCCGATGAAGTGGCCCAGGTCCTGGCCCGCGAAGGCATCGACTGCGACTACCGCAAGGGCGGCGCCCTTTACTGCGCGGCACGCTACCCCGAGCAGGAGGCCAGCCTGCGGGCCTACCTGGACAAGCTCTACGCCCAAGGCCTCAGCGAAGCCGATTACCGCTGGCTGAGCCCGCGGCAGTTGGCGGAGCAGATCCGCATCGCCAAACCCTATGGCGGTATCTATGCACCCCACGTCGCGACGATCCACCCGGCCAAGCTGGTGCGCGGCCTGGCGCGAGCCGTGGAGCGCCTGGGCGTGACGATTTACGAACGAAGTCCGGTCACCCAGTGGCAGTCCGGCAGCCTGCGCACCACGACGGCCAGCGTGCGCGCCGGCTGGGTAGTGCCCGCCGTCGAGGGTTACGCGAACACCTTGCCGCCCTTGGGCCGCTACCAGTTGCCGGTGCAGAGTTTGATCGTCGCCACTGAGTCACTGCCCGCCAGCACCTGGGACGAAATTGGCCTGCGCCACGGCCAGGCCTTTGGCGAAAGCAGCCGCCAAGTCACCTATGGCCAGCGCACGGCGGATAACCGACTGGTGTTCGGTGCCCGCGGCGGTTACCAGTTCGCCGGCAGGTTGCGCCACAACTTCGATCTGACTGACAGCGAAGTGGAGCTGCGTCGCTACCTGTTCGGCGAACTCTTCCCACAGCTCAAGAACGTGCGGATTACCCATTCCTGGGGCGGCAACCTTGGTATGTCGCGTAATTTCCGACCGCACATGCTCTGTGACCACAACACCGGCATCGCGCTGTCCGGCGGGTACGGCGGGGAGGGCGTGGGTGCCACCAATTTGGGGGGGCGCACGCTGGCGGATTTGATCCTCGGCCGCGACATGCCCCTGACCCATCAACCCTGGGTGATCCGCGAGCGCGGTCTTGACGCGCTCAAGGCCTGGGAACCCGAACCGTGCCGCTGGCTGGGTTACAACGCGATCATTCGTAGTTTTGTCCATGAAGACCAGGTGTTGGCCAACCCCAACACCGCCCCTTGGCGCCGCAAGCTGGCGACCGGCGTGGCCGGGTTCATGGAAGGGTTCATGCACTGAGTCGTTTCACTTACACGGGAAAACCCCATGAGCATCACGCAATTCAAAGACACGCTGAATGCCCACCTGCCGGATTCATCACCCGTGGCCGTGCCCTTGGGCGAGCCGATTGCGGTGGCCTCTACCTTGAGCGTAGAGCGCAGCGATGGCGTCGAAACCGGCATCTGGGCCTGCACCCCAGGCCGCTGGCGTCGGCAGATCAAATCCCAGGAGTTTTGCCACTTTATCCAGGGCCGCTGCACCTTCACCCCCGACAGCGGTGAAACCGTCCACATACAAGCCGGCGACGCACTGATGTTGCCGGCCAACAGCACCGGAATCTGGGATATCCAGGAAACCGTGCGCAAGACCTACGTACTGATTCTGTAACGCTTTGATCCTTGATCGCCTGCCATAAAAACAGCCCTAAAACCGCCAGGAAATCGAACCATGAAAGCCATTGCCCTGTTGCCCTTGATGTTGGTGGCCTCTATCAGCCAGGCCGCCGAGACGGTGAAGATCTACAACTGGTCGAGCTACATTGCGCCAGACACCACGAAGAACTTCCAGAAGCAGACCGGGATCGGTTTCAGCTACGACGTGTACGACAGCAACGAAACCCTCGACGGCAAGCTGATGACTGGCAACTCCGGTTATGACGTGGTGTTTCCGTCCAACCACTTCATGGCCCGGCAGATCCAGGGCGGCGCCTTGAAGAAGCTCGACAAGAGCCAGTTGCCCAACTGGAAAAACCTCAACCCGGTGCTGCTCAAGGCATTGGAGAACAACGATCCGGGCAATGCCCATGGCTTCCCGTATCTGTGGGGCAGCACCGGCATCGGCTACAACATCGACAGGGTCAAGGCCGTGCTGGGGGATAACGCTCCGGTGGACTCCTGGGACTTGATCTTCAAGCCCGAGTACATGGAAAAACTCAGCAAGTGCGGGGTGGCCATCCTCGATAATGGCCCGGAACTGTTGCCCATCGCCCTCAATTACCTGGGGCTGGCGCCTCACAGCAAGAACCCGGAGGACTACAAAAAGGCGGAAGCCTTGCTGATGAAAGTGCGCCCTTACGTGGCGTACTTCCATTCCTCGAAATACACCGGCGACCTGGCCAATGGCGATATCTGCGTGGCCGTCGGCTTCTCCGGCGATGTGCTGCAGGCCGAAAGCCGCGCCAAGGAAGCCAAGAACGGCGTGAAGATCGGGTATCAGATCCCCAAGGAAGGCGCCGCGATCTGGTTCGACATGGTGGCCATGCCTGCCGATGCCCCGGATGAAAAGGCCGGCTACGCGTTCATGAACTACCTGCTGGAACCCCAGGTGATGGCGGACATTACCAACTCGGTGCATTACGCCAACGGCAACAGCGCGGCGGACAGCCTGGTGGATCCAGAGATCAAGGGCGACACCAAGATCTATCCAAGCGAGGCCATGATGGGCAAGTTGTTCGCACTGGAAGCGATGCCGCTGAATATCGACCGGATTCGCACGCGGGTCTGGAACACCATTCGTATGGGCCGCTAATCGGTAACATTTCGTCGCCCAATGGGCGCTCTGTTTAGACGTTGTTGTCTGTAGCTTCCTTGCCTCCTTTCAATAAAGCGGGGCAAGGAATGCTCATATCAAACAAGTCAGGACGGTTGCGTACAGGGCGGGTTTCACAGGTGGGCGGGGTGTATTTGCTCACCGCTGTGGTCAATCGACGAGAACCGATCTTTGATGATTGGCGGCTTGGACGGCTGGTTGTCAGGCAGTTTCGCGACGCGCATGAAGATGAGTGGGTTGATTCCCTGGCATTCGTCGTGATGCCAGACCACCTGCATTGGTTGGTTCAACTGCGGGACAAGACCTTGGCAGAAGTGATGTGCCGGCTTAAATCGCGCAGCAGCCTGGCGGTCAACCGGGCTCTGGGTCGAAAAGGGCGGCTATGGCAGAAGGGCTATCATGATCGTGGCGTGCGGCGAGAGGAGGATTTGAAAGACTTCGCGCGTTACGTGGTGTTGAACCCCCTGCGCGCGGGGTTGGTAAAGCGTATTCACGATTATCCGCTTTGGGATGTTTGGTGGTTGTAGATCCGTCACGCAGCCTCGCCAAGGCCGTAGATACCGTCTTGACGCTCACCGGGCAACCCCCAAGGTTTGGGTCGTAGCAGCTGCCGAGCGCAAGCGAGGCTGCGTTGAGGGGCCCGCAGATCGCGGGGTGTCAATACGTCCGCCACGCAGCCTCGCTTGCGCTCGGCAGCTGCTACGAGGGTTTTTGTGGTGCTGGATAAGACGGTATCTACGCCGCCGCCGATCTCATTGAGCATCTACGGGTTCTCCAGATCATGTCCCAGCGACTGGATAAATAGCGAAAACAGCTCCGGCTGTGACGAGATATCGAGCTTGGCGTACAAATGCCGACGGTGCACTTTCACTGTGTCTGGCGAGATGTTCAGGCGTTCAGCCATGGCCTTGGAGGAAAAACCGCGCAATACCAGGCGGGCGATTTCCAGCTCGCGGTCCGAAAGCACGCCGCAACCGAACTGGCTCAAGGCATCCCTGATCTGGCTGTCCATGGCCGGTGCGCGCTGAGTACTTTGCTGCCAATGCTGCTGCATCAACGGCAGTACCCAGGCCGCCATCATCGTCATCAGCCCGGTCTCATCGGCACTGAACCGCCGCTGCATGCCCAACGACAGCGACAACGTCCCCGCACCGGGCAGTTGCAGGATGAATTGCACCTCATCTTCCAGCACGTTGTCGTGGAAGTAGTTGAGGAAGTACTCACTCTGACGGAAATGGTCCGGTGCCACTTCCTCCAGGCGATAAACACCGCTGGCATAACCTTCGCGGCACGCCTGGAAAAACGGATCGAGCAAGTACAGGCCATTGAGGTACGTCAGCATCGACGCCGGTTTGCTGCTGGGCTGGGCGTCGTATTCTTCCAAGGCCTGGGGCGCACCCTCCTGCGGGTAGAAAATCGCCAGGGCGTTATCGAAGGGCAGGCACTGGTGCAGCAACAGCACCAACTGTTTCCAGAAACGCTCGGTACCAATGTGCGCGACGGTGCGGCCCAGGCCAGCGTGCATGCCGACCTCACGAAACAGGCTCATATCACAGGCTCCCGCCAGCAAGAGATCGCCCAAGGGTTCGGCTTTTGCCGGATGCCGTCAAGGGGAGTACGCCAATAGGGGAATTGGCTGACAAGCCACCTGCGGATAACGTCTTCATCATTCAACGGGAAAAATATCCCGACACATACATCATTTTTCGTTTCTGCCTCACACCAAGAACAACGACAGAGGATAACGATATGAGCACTTCCCCCACGCCCGACGGCGTGTTGAAACCTACCCTGAGCGTCTTCGATGTAGTGGCCATCACCGTTTCCGCAGTGACGCCGGCCAGTTCCGTCTTTGTGATTGCGCCGTTTGCCATCCAGCAGGCGGGCAGTGGCGTGTTCCTGGCATTCGTGATGGCGGGCCTGCTCGCGCTGATGTTCGCGTTTTGCTACGCCGAACTGGGCCGCGCCCACAACAGCGCCGGTGGCGAATATGTGTACGCCAAGCGCGTGTTTGGCGGCATGGCCGGCTATGCGACCTTCCTTACCGTGCTGGTGATGTTGCTGTTTATCCCGCCGGTGTTGGCCACCGGGGCTGCGACGTATCTCAACAACGCCTTGGGCACGAAGTTTGATTCGCAAACCGTCGCCCTGGTGATCGTCGTGTGCAGTTACGCCCTGGGCATCCTCAATATCAAGCTCAATGCGTGGATCACCGGCACTTGTTTGCTGCTGGAAGTGGCGGCCTTGCTGGTGATCGTAGTGATCGGTTTTGGCAACCCGGTGCAGCCCGCGAGTGTGTTGTTCCAGCCGCAGATTGTCGAAAACGGCGTGCTGCACCTCGCGCCCTGGGCCTTGGTGATCGGCGCGGTGGGCATCGGTCTGTTTTCCTACAACGGCTACGGCCCGGCAGTGTTGCTGGCCGAAGACATGAAGTGCGGCGGCAAGGGCGTGCACAAGGCGGTGCTGTGGTCCCTGGGCCTGGTGGTGGTGATTGAGCTGGTGCCGATCACCGCGCTGTTGATCGGCGCGCCGTCCCTGAGCGAAATGATCAGCAGCCCCGACCCCATCGGCTACCTGCTCACCAGCCATGGCAATGAAACCCTGTCGCGCCTGGTCAGCGCCGGGATCTTCCTCTCAGTGTTCAACGCGATTGTCGCCATCGTGATCCAGATCGGCCGCGTGGTATTCAGCAGCGGGCGCGATGCGCTGTGGACGCCGACCATCAACAAACTGTTCACCCGCATTCACCCCCGCTGGGATTCGCCGTGGCTGGCTACGCTGTTCCTGGCGATCCCGTCGGCGTTGCTCAGCTTCAGTTCCAACCTGGCCGACCTCACCTCGTTCAGCGTGTTGCTGATTATCCTGGTGTACCTGGTGGTGGCGTTGAGCGCGTTGATGAGCCGGGTGTTGCTGCGCGATCGCGAGCACCCGTATCGCATGCCGCTGTGGCCGTTGCCGGCAGTGTTGGCGGTGATCGGTGCAGGTTACCTGCTGGCGACTTTGATCTATGCGGCATCGGTGCGCGACATCATGATCATCCTCGGCTTGCTGGCCCTGTCGGTGATTTTCTATTGCATCAGCGGCCGGTCGAGTCCGGTCTTTCAGAAATTGTAAGGAGTGGTTATGCGCGCACGTCAATTGGGCATCACGTTGGGGCTGGGTACACCGGGTGAGTTGAATGCCATCACCGATGTACCGGGCGTGCGGGTGGGCCACAGCACCCTCAACACCCGTATCGATGGCAAGCACGTACGCACCGGCGTGACGCTGATCCAGCCACGCGCCGGGGAAGCACGCCAGCAACCATGCTTTGCCGGCTACCACGTGCTCAATGGCAACGGCGATGCCACAGGGCTGGAGTGGATCAGCGAAGCGGGGCTGTTGACCACGCCGCTGGCCATCACCAACACCCACAGCATCGGCATTGTGCGCGACACCCTGATTGCCCTGGAGCGCGAGCGCCTGGCAGCCCCGGCCGTGTATTGGTGCATGCCGGTGGTGATGGAGACCTACGACGGGCTGCTCAACGATATCTGGGGCCAACATGTGAAGCCCGAGCATGTGCGCGAGGCCCTCAGCAATGCCGAAACCGGTCCGGTGCAGGAGGGCGCGGTGGGCGGTGGCACCGGGATGATCTGCCACGAGTTCAAGGGCGGCATCGGCACGGCGTCGCGGCGCTTGCCGGCGGAGCAGGGCGGTTGGACCGTCGGCGTGTTGGTGCAGGCCAATCATGGCAAGCGCCAGGAGCTGCGCGTCGACGGCTACCCGGTGGGGCGCCGGTTGATGGACATTCCATCGCCCTTCGCCGAGCGCGGCACGCCAGGCATGGGTTCCATCGTAGTGATCCTCGCCACGGATGCGCCGTTGCTGCCCCACCAATGCCAGCGCCTGGCGCAACGTGCGTCCATCGGCATCGCCCGCACCGGCGGCGGTACCGAAGACTCCAGTGGCGACCTGTTCCTGGCCTTCGCCACCGGCAACCAGGACCTGCCGGCGGCGGACTACGGGCGCAAGGGCCTGCCGTTCAGCAGTGCCTTGCAAATGGTCAATAACGACCACATTTCGCCGCTGTTCAGTGCGGCGGCCGAGGCCGTAGAAGAGGCAATCATCAATGCCATCCTCGCGGGTAAGACCATGAGCACCGATGACGGCGTGCAAGTGCCGGGTTTGACCGGCGAGTCGCTGTTACAGGCATTGCACGACACCGGCTGGAGTATGTCCCGGTAATGGGGGACAACCCCTGTTATTAGTTTAAATACTGGCCGTTTAATGTTGCCAATGACACCATGGCAATATATTGGATCCATTTAATAAGCGCGCCGCTCAACTTGAGCGGCGTTAGCGCTATTTAATATTTAAATAGGGGTTGGTTGTTTTTTGTCGGACAAAATCAAGTTGGCCCAATAAACGCGGCACAAAACTTCAATTAGTTACCAGGCTGCGACTTTTTCACGTTGGAAATAGATGTAGACGAAAGATTTCAAGTTGTGTCAGTTTTCTTACGCCTTCAAAAGAGGCGAGTGATAGGACGATCTCGCCCGCGGGGTTCCTATCGATCAAAGACTGATGCACTTGCAAACAAGGAAGTACGTTTATGTCCAAAGTAAAAGACAAGGCTATCGTGTCGGCGGCGCAAGCCAGCACCGCTTACTCGCAAATCGATAGCTTCAGCCATCTGTATGACCGTGGCGGCAACCTCACGATCAATGGCAAACCGTCCTACACCGTCGACCAGGCCGCCACCCAGCTGCTGCGCGACGGCGCCGCTTACCGGGACTTTGACGGCAATGGCAAGATCGACCTGACCTACACCTTCCTGACCTCGGCGTCGTCGAGCACCATGAACAAACATGGCATCTCGGGCTTCAGCCAGTTCAACACCCAGCAGAAAGCACAGGCCGCACTGGCCATGCAATCCTGGGCGGATGTGGCCAACGTCACGTTCACCGAGAAAGCCACCGGCGGTGACGGCCACATGACCTTTGGCAACTACAGCAGTGGCCAGGATGGCGCGGCTGCGTTCGCCTACCTGCCCGGCACCGGTGCAGGCTACGACGGCACCTCGTGGTACCTGACCAACAACAGCTACACGCCAAACAAGACCCCGGACCTGAACAACTACGGCCGGCAGACCCTGACCCACGAAATCGGGCATACCCTCGGCCTGGCTCACCCTGGCGACTACAACGCCGGCGAAGGCGCGCCGACCTACAACGACGCGACCTATGGACAGGACACGCGCGGCTACAGCCTCATGAGTTACTGGAGCGAGAGCAATACCAACCAGAACTTCAGCAAAGGCGGCGTCGAGGCCTACGCTTCCGGCCCGCTGATCGACGACATTGCCGCGATCCAGAAGCTCTACGGCGCCAACTACAACACCCGCGCCGGCGACACCACCTACGGCTTCAACTCCAACACCGGGCGTGATTTCCTCAGCGCCACCTCCAACGCCGACAAGCTGGTGTTCTCGGTGTGGGACGGCGGTGGCAACGACACCCTGGACTTCTCCGGTTTCACCCAGAACCAGAAGATCAACCTCAATGAAGCCTCGTTCTCCGACGTGGGTGGCCTGGTGGGCAACGTGTCCATCGCCAAGGGCGTGACCATTGAAAACGCCTTCGGCGGTGCAGGCAACGACCTGATCATCGGCAACAACGCCGCCAACGTCATCAAGGGTGGGGCCGGCAACGACCTGATCTACGGCGCTGGCGGTGCGGACCAACTGTGGGGCGGCGCCGGCAACGACACCTTTGTGTTCGGCGCCAGTTCCGACTCCAAGCCAGGGGCAGCAGACAAGATCTTTGACTTCACCTCGGGTTCGGACAAGATCGACCTCAGCGGCATTACCAAAGGCGCGGGCCTGACCTTCGTCAATGCGTTCACCGGGCATGCCGGCGACGCGGTATTGACCTACGCATCCGGCACCAACCTGGGTACGCTGGCCGTCGACTTCTCCGGGCACGGCGTGGCGGATTTCCTCGTCACCACCGTAGGCCAGGCAGCCGTCAGCGACATCGTGGCGTGATACAAAGGCGCGGCGTTTCGGCGTCGCGCCTCCAGGATGGAGCGTGAAGATGCAGCGTTTTTTCAACTTGATCGCCTGCGTGTTGCAGGTGATGTTCGTGTCGGCAGGAGCCCACGCAATGGCGAGCAGTCTTGTTTTACCCTCCAGCGCCCAATTGGCCGGGCATTGGCAATTGCACCAGCAGGATCAGGTCTGTGCCCTCGACCTGCTCGAACAGGCCAATGGCTTGAGCGGTGATGTAGCCTGTGCCGCGCAATGGCTGGGGGACACGCCGTTGACCTGGTCGCCCACACCGGACGGCATCTGGCTGTTCAACGCCGAAGGCAGCGGCATCACCCATTTGAATCGCCAGAAAGACGGCGACTATCAAGCGCGCACTAAATCCGGCGCCGTGGTTGAATTAAAACGTATGCCTTAGTTATCGCTATAAGTTTATAACTCGATTTTATTAGTTGGCCGGCCTTTATTCGGGGCTCGGGCAACTTATGCGCGCAATTTGGCTCAAGGAAGATCAGAACATATGGCCAAGCCCTCTGCGGTTGCGCCCTTATTCAAGGCGCTGGGTGAATACAAGAGCATCTTGATCAGTATTGGCTGCTTCACGGCATTGATTAACCTGTTGATGCTGGTGCCGTCGATTTACATGCTGCAAGTGTACGACCGCGTGCTGTCCTCCCAGAACGAAACCACCCTGGTGATGTTGACGCTGATGGTCGTGGGCTTCTTTGCCTTTATTGGCACGCTGGAAGTGATCCGCAGTTTTATCGTGATCCGTATCGGCAGCCAGTTGGAACGGCGTTTCAACTTGCGGGTGTACAAAGCCGCGTTCGAGCGCAACCTGCAACGCGGCCAGGGGCATGCCGGGCAATCCCTGGGCGACCTGACCCATATCCGCCAGTTCATCACCGGGCCGGCGCTGTTCGCGTTTTTTGACGCGCCGTGGTTTCCGATCTACCTGTTTGTGATTTTCCTGTTCAACGTCTGGCTTGGGGTGCTGGCCAGCGCCGGCGCGGTATTGCTGATCGGCCTGGCATGCCTGAACGAATACCTGACCAAGAAACCCTTGGGCGAGGCCAGCGGTTTCTCCCAGCAATCGACCCAACTGGCCACCAGCCATTTGCATAACGCCGAAACCATCCAGGCCATGGGCATGCTCGGCGCGCTGCGCAAGCGCTGGTTTGCCGTGCACGCGCAGTTCCTCAACTTGCAGAACAAGGCCAGTGACACCGGTTCAGTCATCACCGCCCTGAGTAAATCCCTGCGCCTGTGTTTGCAGTCCCTGGTGCTGGGCCTGGGCGCACTCCTGGTGATCCGCGGCGATATGACGGCAGGGATGATGATTGCCGGTTCGATCCTGATGGGCCGTGTGCTCAGCCCCATCGACCAGTTGATTGCCGTGTGGAAGCAATGGAGTTCGGCCAAGCTGGCCTATCAGCGCCTGGATGAGTTGCTGCGTGAGTTTCCACCGGAGGTCGAGCAGATGGCCTTGCCGGCGCCCAAGGGCCAGGTCAGTTTCGAGCAGGTCAGCGCGGGCCCGCCGGGCAAGCGCGTGGCGATGCTGCATCACGTCAGTTTCAACCTGGGCGCGGGCGAGGTGCTCGGTGTGTTGGGGGCTTCGGGCTCGGGCAAGTCGACCCTGGCCCGTGTGCTGGTGGGGGTATGGCCAACCCTGGCCGGCACGGTGCGGCTGGATGGCGCAGACATCCATCGCTGGGACCGCGACGACCTGGGCCCGCATATCGGTTACTTGCCCCAGGACATTGAGCTGTTCAGCGGCAGCATCGCCGACAACATCGTCCGCTTTCGCGAGGCCGACCCCGAGCGTGTGGTCAAGGCGGCGCAACAAGCCGGCGTGCACGAGCTGATCCTGCGTCTGCCCCAAGGCTACGACACGGTACTCGGCGACAACGGCGGCGGCCTGTCCGGCGGGCAGAAACAGCGCGTGGCCCTGGCCCGTGCGCTGTATGGCGAGCCACGCTTGATTGTGCTGGATGAACCCAACTCCAACCTCGACACCGTGGGCGAAGCCGCGTTGGCCAGCGCCATCGTGCAGATGAAGGCTCAAGGCAGCAGTGTGGTGCTGGTGACCCATCGGTCGTCGGCATTGGCCCAGGCCGACAAGTTGCTGGTGCTCAACGACGGCCGTTTGCAGGCATACGGACCGAGCCAAGAGGTGCTGCGTGCCTTGTCCGGCCAGCAGGAAGCGCCGAAAGACAAACCTGGCGTCAGTTTCAGTCGTCAGTACCAAGCGGGAAGGAATCCAGGCGCATGAGCAGTATCACTTTCGAACAACCTGTCAAAGAGCGTGACGCCCGTTTTTTTGCCCGTCTGGGCTGGCTGCTGACGGTGGTCGGCGCCGGTGGTTTCTTCCTGTGGGCCAGCCTCGCGCCTCTGGATCAGGGCATTCCGGTGCAAGGCACGGTGGTGGTGTCCGGCAAGCGCAAGGCCGTGCAAACCCTCAGCCCCGGTGTGGTCAGCCGTATCCTGGTGCGTGAAGGCGAGCAGGTGAAACAAGGCCAGCCGCTGTTCCGGCTTGACCAGACCCAGAACCAGGCCGACGTGCATTCGCTGCAGGCCCAATACCGCATGGCCTGGGCCAGCGTGGCGCGCTGGCAGAGCGAGCGCGATAACCACGCCAGCATCACCTTTCCTGCCGAACTGAGCAGCCATCCCGATCCCGCCTTGGCGTTGGTGCTGGAAGGCCAGCGTCAGTTGTTCAGCAGCCGTCGCGAGGCCTTCGCCCGCGAGCAGGCCGGCATTCGCGCGAATATCGACGGCGCCACCGCGCAACTCGGCGGCATGCGCCGTGCTCGCAGCGACCTGACCGCCCAGGCGCAATCCCTGCGTGATCAACTGAGCAACCTGCAACCCTTGGCCGACAACGGCTACATCCCGCGCAACCGGCTGATGGAGTACCAGCGCCAATTGTCCCAAGTGCAACAGGACCTGGCGCAGAACACCGGCGAAAGCGGTCGGGTGGAGCAGGGCATCGTCGAGTCACGCCTCAAATTGCAGCAGCACAGCGAGGAATATCAGAAGGAAGTGCGCAGCCAGTTGGCCGACGCGCAACTGCGCAGCCTGACCCTGGAACAACAACTGACTTCCGCCGGGTTCGATCTGCAACACAGCGAAATCAACGCACCGGCCGACGGCATCGCGGTCAACCTTGGCGTGCACACCGAAGGCGCCGTGGTACGTGCCGGTGAAACCCTGCTGGAGATCGTGCCCCAAGGCACGCGCCTGGAAGTGGAAGGGCACCTGCCGGTGCATCTGGTGGACAAGGTTGGCACGCACTTGCCGGTGGATATTCTGTTCACCGCCTTCAACCAGAGCCGCACACCGCGTGTGCCGGGTGAGGTCAGCCTGATCTCGGCCGACCAGATGCTCGATGAGAAAACCGGCGCGCCCTATTACGTGTTGCGCACGACGGTGAGCGAGGCCGCGCTGGGAAAACTCCACGGCCTGGTGATCAAGCCCGGCATGCCTGCCGAGATGTTCGTGCGCACCGGTGAACGTTCGTTGCTCAACTACCTGTTCAAGCCGTTGCTGGATCGCGCCGGCTCCGCGTTGACTGAGGAATGAACATGAAACCTGTGTTCTTCGCTGTGCTGTTGAGTTGCACCAGCGCCCACGCCGCCATGGGCCCGTTCGATGTGTACGAGCAAGCCTTGCGCAACGATCCGGTGTTCCTCGGCGCGATCAAGGAACGTGACGCCGGCCTGGAAAACCGCACCATCGGCCGCGCCGGGCTGCTGCCCAAGCTGTCCTACAACTACAACAAGGGGCGCAACAATTCCCAGGCCACGTTGCCTGACGGGCGCGGCGGCAATTATCACGACGACCGCAACTACAACAGCTACGGCTCCACCTTCAGCCTGCAACAGCCGCTGTTCGACTACGAGGCCTATGCCAATTACCGCAAAGGCGTGGCCCAGGCGTTGTTTGCCGACGAAAGTTTTCGCGACAAGAGCCAGGCGTTGCTGGTGCGCGTGTTGACCTATTACACCCAGGCGCTGTTCGCCCAGGACCAGATCGACATCGCCCGCGCCAAGAAGAAGGCCTTCGAGCAGCAGTTCCAGCAGAACCGGCACCTGTTCCAGCAAGGCGAGGGTACCCGTACCGATATTCTTGAAGCTGAGTCGCGCTACGAGCTGGCCACCGCCGAAGAGATCGAAGCGCTGGACGAACAGGACGCATCATTGCGGGAGCTGGGCGCCTTGATCGGCGTGCAAAGCGTCAACATCCACGACCTGGCGCCGCTGAACCAGGGGTTCGCCGCATTCACCTTGAGCCCGGCCAACTACGACACGTGGCACGCATTGGCGATCAGCAATAACCCCACGCTCGCCTCCCAGCGCCAGGCTCTGGAAGTGGCGCGTTATGAAGTGGAGCGCAACCGCGCCGGGCATCTGCCCAAGGTCACGGCGTACGCCAGCTCACGCCAGCAGGAGTCCGACAGCGGCAACACCTACAACCAGCGCTATGACACCAACACCATCGGCGTGGAAGTCAGCGTGCCGTTGTATGCCGGTGGCGCTGTCTCGGCATCCACGCGCCAGGCCAGCCGCGCCATGGAGCAGGCCGAGTACGAGCTGGAAGGCAAGACGCGCGAAACCTTGATCGAATTGCGTCGCCAGTTCAGTGCGTGCCTGTCCGGCGTGAGCAAGTTGCGTGCTTATCAGAAAGCGCTGTCCTCTGCCGAAGCACTGGTGGTGTCGACCCAGCAGAGCATCCTCGGTGGTGAGCGGGTCAACCTGGATGCGTTGAATGCCGAGCAGCAGCTCTACAGCACCCGCCGCGACCTGGCCCAGGCGCGTTACGACTACCTGATGGCCTGGACCAAGTTGCATTACTACGCCGGTAACCTACGCGACACCGACCTGGCAAAGGTGGACGAGGCGTTCGGCCCGGCAGCGCATTAATGGGTTTTCTCGCTAATTCCAACAACAAGAGAGGCAATACCATGGGTGTCTTTGACTACAAAAACCTCGGCACCGAGGGCTCCAAAGCACTGTTCGCCGATGCCATGGCGATCACGCTGTATTCCTACCACAACCTGGATAACGGCTTTGCCGTGGGCTATCAGCACAACGGGCTGGGGTTCGGTTTGCCGGCCACCCTGGTCGGCGCATTGCTCGGCAGCAGCGATTCCCAGGGCGTGATTCCCGGCATTCCCTGGAACCCGGATTCAGAAAAAGCCGCCCTGGACGCGGTGCAACAGGCCGGCTGGACGCCGATCAGTGCGAGCACCTTGGGCTACACCGGCAAGGTCGACGCCAGGGGCACGTTCTTCGGCGAAAAAGCCGGCTACACCACGGCCCAGGTCGAAGTGCTGGGCAAGTACGACGCCGCCGGCAAGCTGCTGGAAATCGGCATCGGTTTTCGCGGTACATCCGGCCCACGGGAAAGCCTGATCAGCGACTCCATCGGCGACCTGGTCAGTGACGTGCTCGCCGCCCTGGGCCCCAAGGACTATGCCAAAAACTACGCGGGCGAAGCGTTCGGCGGCTTACTCAAGAACGTCGCCGACTATGCCAGTGCCCACGGGCTCAGCGGCCACGATGTGGTGGTCAGCGGGCACAGCCTCGGCGGTTTGGCGGTCAACAGCATGGCCGATTTGAGCACCGGCAAATGGGCGGGCTTCTACCAGGACGCCAACTACGTCGCCTACGCCTCGCCAACCCAGAGCAGCGGGGACAAGGTGCTTAATATCGGCTATGAAAACGACCCGGTTTTCCGTGCGTTGGACGGTTCATCCTTCAACTGGTCGTCGTTGGGCGTACATGACAAGCCCCATGAATCGACCACCGATAATATCGTCAGCTTCAACGACCATTACGCCTCGACGCTGTGGAATGTACTGCCGTTCTCCATCACCAACCTGCCGACCTGGATCGCCCATTTGCCCACCGGGTATGGCGACGGCATGACGCGTATCCTCGATTCCGGGTTCTATGAACAGATGACCCGCGACTCGACGGTTATCGTCGCCAACCTGTCCGACCCCGCACGGGCCACCACCTGGGTGCAGGACCTCAACCGCAACGCCGAAACGCACAAGGGCAACACCTTCATCATCGGCAGCAATGGCAACGACCTGATCCAGGGCGGCAAGGGCGCGGACTTTATCGAAGGCGGCAAGGGCAATGACACGATCCGCGACAGCAGCGGGCACAACACGTTTTTATTCAGCGGGCAGTTTGGCCAGGACCGGGTGATTGGCTATCAGCCGACGGACAAGTTGGTGTTCACGGACGTGCAGAGCGCTGGTGATTATCGGAATCACGCCAAGGTGGTGGGCGGGGATACGGTCATCAGTTTTGGCGGGGATTCGGTGACGCTGGTGGACGTGGTCGGCTTATCGGGGGAGGGGATCACTATCGCTTGAACGGGAATGGGGTAAAACCTGTGGGAGGGGGCTTGCCCCCGATAGCAGTGGGTCAGTCAATAAAGATATCGGCTGAAGACCCACCCCTCCCACAGTTGCTCAGTGTCGGCGGCTGGCAATCATTTTTCCTTGCGCACCGTCGCCACATCATCGGCTTTGACACGGACGCGCTTGCCGGCGATGTCGGTGAACTCGTAAAAACCGTCGGCGGTCTTGGCGTTTGGCGTGTCCTGGGTCAAGTACTGTGTGCCATTTTGCAGCGTCACTACGGTTTGCGTCGCGCAACCGGCCAATACCAGAAAAGTGAGTGCAACCAGTGGCAGACCCAAATTCTTCATGTTCATAACCCTTACCGTTAACCCTGAAAAGTCCCGCGCCAGAGGCTGCGGGCCATAAATGTTACGCGATCGACTCCCCCATCTGATCACTTTTATACAAAAAGTTGCGTGAGCCATTTATCTATTACCGATTGCAACAGAGCAGCAGGGGCGGCACTCTGTATGCATAACCAGTATTTGACTCGCTCGCGCCATGGCCAATCCCCTCGACGATCCGCTCTATTACCTGCATAACTTCCGCCAGGTCCTGCATTGGCTGGGGCAGCGCTATGCCGACTTGCTGGAGCCTGACGAAGAGCATTTCATTCAGCAATTCGACAGCTTGGCGCAACCGTCCCAGGCGTTGTTGGTGCGCATGGTGATGCGCAAGGGTGTGCATTTTCGTGCTGGCAAACTCAGCTACCAGGAGGTCGGCTGTACCCACGCCGCTGCGATGCCATTGCGGGCATTGGGCTGGGTGGACGATCAATGCCTGCTGGCCTTTGAAGAAGTGTTCGCCTTGCTGCAAAAAGGCGAAATCCTCAGCACGTTCAAGCCCTGGATCGACCACCCCAAGGGCAACAAGGCCGACTGGCTTGAGGGCCTGACGGCGCAGTTCAGCGAAACCCGCAGCTTTGCCCAATGGTGCCCGGCGCTGGCCGAACCGCTGTACAGCCTCACCGTGATGGACCTGTGTGACCGCCTGCGCCTGATGTTCTTCGGCAATCTGCACCAGGATTGGTCGGAGTTCGTGCTGGCGGACCTGGGTATCTACACCTACGAAAAAGTGGCGTTCTGCGCGGAATCCCGTGGCTTGCGCAGCCGGGATGACGTGCACGGCGTGCTGTTCCTGCACCAATGTCAGCACGCCTTTGAAACCGGCGCAGCGCTGCACGACGTACTGGCGCAGGTGGCCACGCTGACCACCGACAACCCCTGGCTGGAAAAACGCCGGGCCAAGCTGTTGTTCCAAGTGGGGCAGTATTGCGAGCGCAGCGCGGAGTTGGCGTTGGCCGAGCAGATCTACCGCACCTGCGCCTATCCCGGCGCACGTGCGCGACTGATCCGCGTGCTGGAGCGTCAGGAGGACTATGCCCAGGCCATGGCCCTGGCGAGTGCCGCGCAACAGGCACCGGAAAGTGCGGCCGAGCAGCAACACCTGCTGCGCGTCATGCCTCGCCTGCGCCGCAAACTCGGTGAGCCCAGGCTGCCCAAGCTGAAACCACGGGACGTTTCGCGCCTAGACCTGGAACTGGTACTGCCGGAACCAGTGATGTCGGTGGAGTACTGCGTCCAGGCACATTTGAGCGAGCCCGATGCACCGGTGCATTACGTGGAAAACGGCTTGATCAATTCGCTGTTCGGCTTGCTGTGCTGGGACGCGATCTTCGCACCGCTGCCGGGCGCGTTTTTCCACCCGTTCCAGCGCGGGCCGGCGGACCTGCACAGCGAAGATTTCCACCAACGCCGTGCGCCGCTGTTCGCCGCCTGTTTCGAGCAATTGCAGGATGAGCAGTACAAACACCTTATTCGCCAGCGCTACGCCGATAAGTGGGGCATTCAGTCGCCCTTCGTGTTCTGGAACCTGCTCAGTGAAGACCTGTTGGAGCAGGCCCTCGAATGCCTGCCCGCCGCCCATCTACGCTACTGGTTCGAGCGTCTGCTGCTGGATATCCGCGCCAACCGCGCCGGCATGCCGGACCTGATCCAGTTCTGGCCAGCGCAAAAAACCTACCGCATGATCGAAGTCAAAGGCCCTGGCGACCGCCTGCAAGACAATCAACTGCGCTGGCTGGAGTTTTGTGGCGAGCACCAGATGCCGGTCACCGTCTGCTACGTGCGCTGGGCGGAGCAACCGGCTTGAGTTACAGCGTGGCCGTGCGTGCACTGTGTGAGTTCACGGCCAAGGTCGGCGATCTTGACCTGCGCTTTACCCCGTCGCCCAGCGCCCAGGAAGGGATTGTCGGCCACCGCACGGTTGCCTCGCGCCGCAGTGCGCACTACCAGAACGAAGTGGCACTGGAGGGCGAGTACCAACAACTCACAGTAAGGGGCAGGGCAGACGGCTACGACCCCGATGCCAACCGCCTGGAAGAAGTCAAAACCTATCGTGGCGACCTTGATGCCCAGCCGGCCAACCATCGGCTACTGCATTGGGCCCAGGTCAAGGTGTACGGCTGGCTGATGTGCCAGAAGTTGGGGTTGGGCGAAATCGACCTGGCGCTGGTGTACTTCGATATCGTCGGCGAGGGCGAGACCCTGCTCAATCAACGCTTCCAGGCGGCCGATCTGCAGGCGTTCTTCAACCAGCAATGCGCGCTCTTCCTCGGCTGGGCCCAACAGGAAATGCAGCACCGCGAAGCGCGCAACGCAGCCGCGCAGGCCTTGAGTTTCCCCCATGCCGACTTTCGCTCCGGCCAACGCACATTGGCCGAGTCGGTGTACAAGGCCGTCAGCACCGGCCGTTGCCTGATGGCCCAGGCGCCCACCGGCATCGGCAAGACCATTGGCACAATCTTCCCGCTGCTCAAGGCCCTGGCGCCGCAGCAACTGGACAAGGTGTTTTTCCTCACCGCCAAGACCCCCGGTCGCAAGCTCGCCCTCGATGCGTCACAGGTGCTGTTCACCAGCAGCCCCGGCCTGGAGCTGCGCGTGCTGGAACTGGTGGCGCGGGACAAAGCCTGCGAACACCTGGACAAAGCCTGCCACGGCGATTCATGCCCCTTGGCCAAGGGTTTCTACGACCGTCTGCCCGCTGCGCGCAGTGCTGCGTCCAAGGTAAGCCTGCTCAACCAGCACAATCTGCGCGAGGTTGCCCTGGCCCATGACGTCTGCCCCTATTACCTCAGCCAGGAAATGGCGCGCTGGGCCGACCTGGTGGTCGCCGACTACAACTACTATTTCGACTTTGGCGCCATGCTGTTCGGGCTCGCCCAACTCAACCAATGGCGCGCCGCCGTGCTGGTGGACGAAGCCCACAACCTGGTAGAGCGTGGTCGCTCGATGTACAGCGCCAGCCTCGATCAATACAGCCTCAAGACCCTGCGCGACTGCGCCCCCGAGCCGCTGAAGAAACCCTTGCAGCGCCTGAACCGCGAATGGAATGCCCTGCACAAGGACCAGCTCGCGCCGTACCAGGCCTACGCCGCCCGCCCGGAAAAACTGCTCCAGGCCTTGAGCCTGTGCGCCAGCGCCCTGGGTGATTACTTCAACGACCACCCCGAAGCCCTCAACGGTGAGTTGCAAGCCTTCTACTTCGAAGCCCTGCAATTTGCCAAGGTCGCCGAGCTGTTCAACGAGCACTTCATCTTCGACATCAGCAAACGCCAACTCAACGGCAAGCGCAGCAGTTCAACCCTGTGCCTGCGCAATGTGGTGCCCGCCGAATTCATCCGCCCCCGGCTGACGGCTGCCCGCAGCAGCGTGCTGTTTTCTGCAACCTTGAGCCCACGCCACTATTACGCCGACCTGCTTGGGCTGCCGACGGATACCGCGTGGATCGATGTGGAGTCGCCGTTCAAGGCTGAGCAACTGCGTGTGCGCATTGTTGATGAAATCTCCACCCGTTTTGTGCATCGCCAAGCCTCCTTGGCACCCATCGTCGAGCTTATTGCCCGCCAGTTCGCGCAGCAGCCGGGCAACTACCTGGCGTTTTTCTCAAGCTTTGACTACCTGCAACAAGTGGCGCAGTTGCTCGCTGAGCGACACCCACGGATCGCGCTGTGGCAGCAGTCCCGGGGCATGGCGGAGACCGAACGCCAAGCCTTTCTCGATCAGTTCACCGAACACAGCCAGGGCATCGGCTTTGCGGTGCTTGGTGGTGCCTTCGGCGAAGGTATCGACTTGCCCGGCGCGCGGTTGATTGGCGCGTTTATCGCGACGCTCGGCTTGCCGCAACTGAACCCGGTCAACGAACAGATGAAGCTGCGTATGGGAGCGATCTTCGGTGCCGGTTACGACTACACCTATCTGTATCCCGGCGTGCAGAAAGTGGTGCAGGCCGCGGGCAGGGTGATCCGCAGTCAGCAGGATGAGGGTGTGGTGATGCTGATCGATGACCGCTTCGGCGAGGCACGGGTCCGTCAGTTGTTGCCGCGCTGGTGGACGGTCGACTGATATTCCCGCCATCAATGATGAGGGCCTGGAGAGCGTCCATCGCGCAGCCTCACCTGACTAGAACAAGGGCCAAACTTCCAGTGAATGCGGAATCTATGTCAAACGCGCTGTTGTGGTGAGCGGGCTTGCCCCGCGCTGGGCTGCGAAGCGGCCCCAAAACCGGCCAATGGGTTATGACTGAAAAAACGCGGTGCCTGGATTGGGGCGGCTTCGCCACCC
>NZ_RWIO01000049.1:0-1643 GCF_009764655.1 Pseudomonas sp. PB105 | reverse complement strand
GAATTGGGGCTGGCTATAGAGCTCATAGTTTCTGTTATCTAAAACATTTAACCCCCCCCCCAAAAAAAAATCCATTCTAGATAACTTAAGGTGACCAGCTATGATCTCCTGGTTCGGGACAATTTATATAAACTGACGGCCCATCCATAGACAACCATTTTGCTTTGAATTCAATAGAGGCATTTTCTGATTTTGCGTTGAAAAGATAGTGCTCATTTTCTCGCTTAATTTTTGCAATGAAAATTTCTCGGCGAGGAAGATTGATTATCTGCAGGTTACTTATTCCGTGACAGGTCAGTCCAATTCTGCATGTGTTGTATCCTTTGTCCTGCAATTTTGGAGGTAAGGAATCTGGAAAGTCTGGTATGTCAAAGCCAATGCCGAGAGAGGGTTGGTCGTTTTCTATCGTCAGTGAGTGTATATAAATTTCGCGAATTTCAATTGGTTGACTGAACAATTTATTAAAAAATATGGTTCCTTCAAGATCATTCCAATGTTTCATTTTTTATCCTTAAATGTGTAGTGGTCTTTTGTTCCCGGGACTTTGCCGGTCCGCGGTGTATCAAATGGGCGTAGGTTGAAATGAGAGCCTTGATCGCCTGCTCCGTCTTGCGCGCCGAAATTATGCCCCGCTGAATGGTCTTGTATTAATACTTTGGAGCCATCGGCTCTCGTATATTGGTAGACCCTTGTCTGAATTGGTTTTCCTGAGCTATCTAAAATTGCTTTTTCATTTATATCCGACATTTTCACGATTTTGTATTGCTTTTTTACGCCAGAACGCGCGTTGGTAAATACATCAGGTTGTTGCGACATCGGTATGTTGGCGTCCCTTTTTGCTGCGCGGAATGCTCCTTTACGAGATACATCAGGTGCGTCAGGTTCAGCAGGTATCGCGCAGGTTGGATTTTTCTTTACTACGCCAGTGCAGCTGGCATTCAGTCCGAGTGGATCCACCCACCCCGTAGGATTGGGCACGTACTGGTACGCGTTAATCCCGCCCGCCAACTTCACCGGGTCAGGTGTCAGGTAACGCCCAATATCTGGATTGTAGTAGCGATGACGGTTGTAGTGCAGCCCGCTTTCCGGGTCTAAGTACTGACCCTGAAAGCGCAGCGGGTTGTCGATTTTATCTTTGTCGAGGCGACTGATCTGGCCGTAGGCGCGGTAGTGCGCTGACCAGACGATTTCGCCGTCTGGGTCGCTGAGTTCCTGTGGCGTGCCGAGGTGGTCGAGTTGGTAGTGGTAGGGCTGGGTTTCGGTTGGGCCGAAGCCGTCCAGCAGCGCCAAGGGTCGAAAGCTGTCAGGTTCGTAAAGGTAGCTGCGGTGGCGATCTGCATGGTGCTCGGCAATCAGCTTGTCGCCTTGCCAGAAGAACTCCGTGGTTAAACCGTCGACAGTCTTGCTGATACGCCGTCCAAATGGGTCGTAGCGGTAGCTGGCGGTTTGCCCGTTGGGTTGGGTAATGCCGATCAGACGGTGCTGGCAGTCGTAGCGGTATTCGGTGACGAGTTGATGGCCTTTGCCTCTGCGTTCACCGATCAGGTTGCCGAAGGCGTCGTAGTCGTAATGCCGGTCGCCCTGGATCATCAGGCGGTTGCCGGCGACGATGTCGGGGCCGGGGCGGTCTTGCATGAGCAGGT
>NZ_RWIO01000048.1:0-34150 GCF_009764655.1 Pseudomonas sp. PB105 | reverse complement strand
GCCCATCCTGGGGCAGGCGTTTTTCGGCGATATCGAGCTGGGCCATGATCTTGATCCGCGACACCAACGCACCGTGCAGCGCTTTGCGCGGCGACACCACATCGCGCAGCGTGCCGTCGACGCGATAGCGCACTACGGAATGGGTTTCGTAGGGTTCGATGTGGATATCACTCGCCTCATCGCGGGCGGCCTGGGTGAGCAAGGCGTTGATCATGCGGATCACCGGCGCACCGTCCTGGGTGTCGAGCAGATCGGTGATTTCGGGCATGTCCTGCATCAGACGGTCCAGGTCCACCTCGTTCTCAGCAGCACCGACCACAGCGGCGGCACTGCCCGTGTCGGCATAAGCGCTGGCGAGCAGGCCGTCGAGTTCATCGTCGCGTACCTGCTCAATCGGCGACTCGCCAAACTGGCGCTGGACTTCACTGATGGACCAGCCGGGGGTTGAAGGGCAGACGGTGAGGAGCATGCCTTCGTCGCCGGGCCGCAGAAGGATGCGCTGGGATTTGGCCCAGGCGTAGGGCAGCAGGCTCATACCCCTCTCCCACTGGAGTACGCAGTCCAAATGTGGGAGGGGGCTTGCCCCCGATAGCGGTGGGTCAGTTTATGCAAACATGACTGACACACCCTCATCGGGGGCAAGCCCCCTCCCACATTTAGTTCTGTGTACAGCAGGCTCATGGCCGTGTACCTGCCGGAATCGCCTTCTCCACCGACGGCAACTGCGGCGCCTGCACATCCGGCATCGCCCAGCTATGCTCCGGCTGCAACCCACCTTGAGCCCGGCGCATATAGTCATAGCGATTCAACGTAATCGCCCGCCCCGCCCCACTGTCACGGATGATGTAAGGCCGCAAAAAGACCATCAGATTGGTCTTGTTCACCGCCCGCCGCTCATTGCGAAACAACGCCCCCAGCCCCGGAATGCTCGACAGCCACGGCACCGCTTCATTGCTCTGGCTGTACCCATCCTGCAACAAGCCACCCAGGACCATGATCTGCCCATCGTCGAGCAGAATACTGGTGTCGATAGCGCGCTTATTGGTGACGATACCCGCCGAGGCCGCGCTGCTGGAGGCGCGTTCGTCGATGCTGCTGACTTCCTGGTAGATATCCAGCTTGACCGTGCCGCCCTCGGAAATCTGTGGCCGCACATTCAGCTTCAAACCGACCTCTTCGCGGGTGACGGTCTGGAACGGGTTGTTGCTGGTACCGCCGCCGCCCGTCACGTAGCTGCCACTCACGAATGGAATGGTCTGGCCCACAAAAATACTCGCGGCCTCGTTATCCAGCGTCAGCAAGTTGGGCGTCGACAGCACGTTGGTGCCGCCTTTGCTTTTGAGCGCACGGGCCAACACCTTGAGGTCCATGACCTTGCCAATGCCGGGCACATCCACCGTGCCATTGATAAAGCCCAGGCTGAGCCCGCCGGGCAGCACGTCAACGCTGGTCTTGCCATTGAGGTTAAACCCCGTGCCGCCCAGGTTGGCGCCACCGATCACGCCTTTGCCGGCCAGGTCGCCGCTTTGCCACTGCACGCCGAACTCATTGGCGTCGTCCTCACCCACTTCAACGATAAGGCTTTCGATCACCACCTGGGCGCGGCGCTGGTCGAGCATGTCGATGACTTCGCGCAGGTTGCGATACAACGGTTCCGGGGCGGAAATCAGCAGGGTGTTGGTGGTCGAGTCAGCCTGGAGGGTGACGCCACCGGCACTGAACGCCACGTTTTGCTCGGGCTGTTGCGCACCGGCCTGGCTGGTCGAGTTGCTGGTTGTCTGCGCCGATTCACTGGTGCTGGTGGTACTTTGGCTGCTGCTCTGCCCGGTCTGGCTGCCCGTGGTACTGGCGCCCATCGTGCTGAGTACCGACCGCGCATTATCACCACTGCCGCTGTCGCTCTCGCCGGTCAGCAAACCGCGCAGGGTCTGCGCCAGTTTTGCCGCCTGGGCATTGCGCAGGTACACCACATGAAAATTACTCGGGTTGGCCTGGGCGTTATCGAGCTTATAGATCAGATTGCGTGCCAGCTCGGTCCGCTCTGGGCTGCCGGCGCGGATCACGATGGCGTTGGAACGGGGATCGCCCACCACCGTGATTTTCTGCGTCGGGTCGCCGCCGGCCTGCTCCAGCAGTTGCGCAACCATCTCGGCGATGTCCACGGCGATGCCGTTCTGAACCTGCACCACGTCGGTATCGATAGCACTCGGCGTGTCGATGCCTTCGATCAACTGCGCCACCCGCGTGAGGTTCTCGGCGTAGTCGGTGACCACGATGGTGTTGTTGCCCGGATAGGCGTTGATCGGGTTGTTCGGCGAAACAATCGGGCGCAGCACCGGGATCAGGTTCACCGCGTTTTCGTAGTGCAGGCGGAACGTGCGCGTGAGCATGCCATTGCCGCCAGGTTTGTCGGCACTGTAGATCGGCCCGCCCAGTAGCTTGGCATCAGCTTCGGGCACCACTTGCGCGACACCCCCCACGTCCACCACGCTGAACCCCTGCATGCGCAGCGCCGCCAGCAGCATGTCGTACGCCTGATGCGCCGGCACCTGCCCCTCGGAAACCAGCGTAAGGCTGCCCTTAACACGTGGATCCACCAGGAACTGCTGCCCGGTGGCGCGGGACAATGCCCGCACCACGGCCTGAATGTCGGCCTCGACGAAATTCAGCGTGACCGGTTGATCACCTAACGGTGTGCTCGATACCGTGCCGTTACGACCCGCGCCGCTGCTGCGCGCAGGGCTGGCGACCTTGTGCAGCGGCCGCACCTGCCGTTCGATTTGCACCTGCGCACGTTGCCTGTCCACCAGCGCGTCACCGCTGCGCGGGGTGATGGCCAGGGGCACGCCGAGTTCACTGTCCAACGGCGAATCAACGCTGGGATGCACGCTGCAGGCACCCAGCGCCAGCAACATAAACGGCGCCGCCGTCCTTACATAATGGGAACCTGACCACTTCATGAAGCTTCCTTAGCGACCTGCATCTGATCCATGCGGACGGTTCCTGAGAGAGTGCCTGCCGTGTTGTCGGGCGTGGCTTCGCCTGCACGCTGCAAATACGCCTCGACCACGTCCAGGGAAAATTGGTTTGGGTAACTCAATAACCAGCCGATCACCGCATCGGCGGGCGCAGCGTCCAGTGTCAGTTGCCAGCCCCCATCCTGGGCCTGCAAGCGGTAGTGCCCAGCCAATCCGCCGGTATCCAGGGATTGCGCCAAGGCGTGCGCAAGGTTCAGCCCGGCAGGCGGGGCTACCTCGCGCAGCAACAGTTCCAGCGCCTGACTCTGGGAACGCAGTTTCGGGGTTTCGACCTGCCAGTAGTCGAGCTGCCTGAGGGGGGGTTGGATCAATGAGGCCCAGACCAGCAGGCTGGCGAGAAACACCGTCGCGCCACTGAGCATGATTTTTTCGCGGGGGGCCAATGCGTTCCAACGCCCTCGCAACGCCACCAGCCTCTGGTTATTCATCGCTGTCTTCCTGGCTGGCATCAGGCTCAGCGGGCTCGGCCAGCGCGGTGAGCGTCCATACGCGTCCCTCGCGGCTGGCGGAGAGTCCCACCGGGCTCAATGCGGCGTGCACCGTGCTGTCTGCAACGGGAGGCGCCTCGGCCGTCATCTGCACCTGCAACTGGCGCTGGCTGAACGTCAACGCCTGGACGCTGCCGACCATGGACGGCAACGCACTGGCGGCGTGTTTTACCAGGTACGCAAAATCATGATGGGCCTGCGCTGCCCCGCCCCCTTGCCGGGCCGCCAATTGCTGACGGGCCTGTTGCAGGGGATTGAGGATCACCGGCAGCTCTGGAAATGCTTGCTTCATGCGCTGGTTCATCTGCTGTTTGAGCTGTTGCCCCTGGGCGATTTCACGGGCGGCGTAAAGGTTCAGCCCGCCGACCCAGACGCCGACGGCCAGCGCACAACAAGCCGCTGCCCTGCCCCAGCCGGCTGCCGGTGCAGCGCCCTTGCCGATGCCTGCGTGCAAACTCCAACCTGGCGCGGCGCCGCTCCAGCACTGCTGATCCACGGGCCACAGCAGCGTTTCCCCGGCAGCCGCGAGCGCCTGCAGACGGTCCTCGGCCAACGGTTCCACCGCCGCGTGGGCCTGGGTGAAACGCAGCAGTAACTGGCCGTCCACCACGCACGTACTGACCTGCCCTGCCGGCGGCACAGGCAACCGGTAAGGTGCCGGGTACAGGCCGCGAAGCTTCAGTTGATGCAGGCCGAGCAACTGGCCGACCCGATCCAGGGCGGCCTTGGGCAGCCAGCCCAAATGCACCTGCCCAGCGCTGTCCCGAGCACTGTGTGCCACATGCATCTGCTCGCTGCGCCCCAGAATCAGCGCCTGCGCAGCACAGGTGACAGCCGCAGCGGTGCGTGCCGCAGAAAGAGGTGGCAAGTCAATACGGGTGAGGATGCTGTCGGTGGGGTGAAGGAAACACTCGACGGTGTGAGCCTTGAAGGTTTGCCCGAGGCGTTCGAGGGTGCTGCTGGCGATGTGGCGGACGCTGCCGTTGCGGTCCAGTTGCGCGAACTCAAGCTCACTGTGTGACGCCAAGCCATCCAATGGCGGTAAGGCAATGCGCAGGCGCGTCATACGCCGAGCCTCGACCAGATGACCCTGGGCATCGCGTCTTCCGGGCGATACAGCAGCGCGTCCAACTGAACACGGCGCTGGTTGCGACGGGCCTGCCCGTGGAGCAGGAACCACTCACTGGTGATCCCCACATCAAGTTCATCCACGTTGAGTTTGGGCAATTGCACGCGGTTGACGAAATCGCCGCGATTGATAAACCACTGGCCTCTGTCGCGCCCCGCCACCAACTGGCTGGCCTGGGCCAGGGACAACCCCGGCACGACGGCCGCGAGGACCTCGGCACTGGCCGTGTTGCTGTTGACCCAGGTAGTCACCGGAATAATGCTGACGTATTGCTCCAACCGGGCCAACAGCGGCTCGTCGAGGCCTTCGATACCGCGCAATTGGTCAAGGCTGCGCAGCATCGGCTGGGTGGCGGGTAACGCTGGCCCCGGCAGGCCTGATGCCGACGCAACCGGCTTGCGTGGATAGCCCGCGATGAAACGTTGGCTGATGCGCTGGGCCAGACGCGCATCGACACCGATCATTGCGCACAGCCGCTCGAAACTGCGCATCTGCCCGAGATCCACCTGCTCGCGGACGACCAAATTGCGCAGATTGAACTTGCCTTGCAGGTCTTCAAGACGGCCTTCGAATTCGCCGTCCTGCGCGGTACGGATCGGGCGCGCCCAGGGCTGGTCGAGCCGGGTCAGCACATCCTGCGCGCGGGCGTCCCGGAGCAATTGCCGGCTGACTTCCAGGCCACCGAGCAGCAAGGCGCTGCCCTGCACACGGGCCTGCTCGGCCTCAAGTGAACGGGTAAACACACTCTGGCGTGTGAGCATGCCAGCGGCGATCACCGCAACCACGGCCGTGATCAGCAAAGCGCTGATTATCGCCATGCCACGCTGTTTCGCCACGGTGGGCGACGGCGGTTTCATGGCGGCGCTTAGAGCTGCCAGGATCCGATATCGGCATTCACACCGTCGCCGTCAGGCTGGCCATCGGCGCCGAGGGAGAAGATATCGACTTCGCCGTTCGCGCCAGGATTCAGGTAATGGTAAGGACGGCCCCACGGGTCGTTGGGCAGGCGCTCCAGATAGGAGCGCCAGTTGGTATTTTTGGCATCTGCGGGGCGCTCGACCAGCACCTTGAGGCCCTGGTTCATGCTGGGATAGGTGCCGTGGTCGAGGCGATACAGCTTGAGTGCCTGCATCAGGCCAGCGACATCTTGCTTCGCCGCAATCGCCCTGGCCTGGTCTGGGCGGTCAAGCACTTTAGGCACGACAATCGCGGCCAGAATGCCGAGGATGACCACCACCACCATGATCTCGATCAGGGTGAAACCTTGCTGGGCGCGGCGGGCGCGAGGCCCACCCTTGCTGCGTGCGAAATCCATATCCACCATCCTTGGCTTGATCCTAATTCGGCGCGCAGTGTAACAAAACTAACTATCTGGATAGCAAAAATAATTGGCCACTGCCGACGGCTCCGCGAGTGCTATTCTGCGGCGTGTTTTTACACCACGAGTGACCCATGGAGCTGTCGCGCAAGGAGCAAGGTTTTACGTTGATCGAGGTGCTCGTCGCCTTGGCGATCATTGCCGTGGCGATGGCGGCGGCGGTGCGCGTGGCGGGCTTGATGACCCAAAGCAATGGGTTGCTGCGCGACCGTTCGATGGCGCTGCTGTCGGCACAGAGCAGGCTCGCCGAACTGCGCCTGGAGGCGCGACTGCCCACCGGACGCAAGGCGTTCGAGTGTGACCAGGGAGCGTTGCAGTTGCGCTGCGAACAACGCATCACCCCCAGCGCCGACGGACGCCTGATGCGCGTCACCGTGCTGGTGTCGCAGCGCAAGGGCGAGGCACCGCCGTTGGCGCGCCTGGAAACGCTGCTCAACCCACCATCAGGCACACACGAATGAGCCTGCTCAGGGTTGGGTCAATCGCGGCAGCACCACCGCGTCCGGCAACGTGCTGACCTTGATGCGCTGGGGCTGCGCACCACGCTCGATCACCACGGCATCGCCTTCGATCGCGGCCAGGCGCACACCTTGGGCCAACGACTCACCCACCAGAAAACTGCGCGGTGGGCCATCGTTCAGGCTCAGAATAGCGACTGCACCCCGCGCCCCGGCCATCAACCCGGAGACCTTGATATCCACCGCCGCCGGCTGGCTGGAAAACCACTGCAATGCCGACGTATCAGGGCGTGCGGCCAACACCTGTGGCGTGACCTGCGGCACCTGGGACTCGGCCGGTGTCAGCAACACCGAAGACCAGACCAGCACACCGGCGAGCGCCGTGACCAACGCCACGGCCTGCAACAGGCGCGGCGCCGATAAAGCAAAGAAAGCAACCAAGATACAACCTCCTTGTTGTCCAGCCGGGCAGTCTACAGGAGAGCGTCACAACGAAGGAGCGTTGCGTGATGAGCAAGCACAACCAACACGGCTTCACCCTGATCGAACTAATGGTGGTGCTGGTGATCGTCGGCATTGCCAGCGCGGCGATCAGCCTGAGCATCAAACCCGACCCGTTGCAGATGCTGCGCAAGGACGCCAACCGCCTGGTCCAGACCCTGCAAATCGCCCAGGCCGAGGCCCGCGCCGATGGCCGCCCCATCACCTGGCGCGCAGACGCCAAGGGCTTTCGCTTGAGCCGTCGCAACGACGCCGGCCCAGGCCTGGATCACTTCATGAACGACCCGCAACTGCGTCCCCGCCCCTGGGAAACACCGTCCATGACGGTACGTGTCATGCCCAGACAACCGGTGGTGCTGAATGCCGAATGGTTCGCCACGCCCTTGCAGTTGCAACTCTCGGACGGCCAGCACCGCCTCACCGTGCAACGCACGGCCACCGGCCAACTACGGGTGGCGAGTGAACCATGAAAACCGACCAGCGCGGCTTCACCCTGATCGAAGTGATGGTGGCGATCATGCTGATGGCCATTGTCAGCCTGATTGCCTGGCGCGGCCTCGACAGCGTGAGCCGTGCCGACAGCCATCTGCAGGCCAGCACCGAACAGACCGAGGCGCTGTTACGCACCTTGAACCAGTTGGACCGCGACCTGGCCCTGCGCGCCAGCGTGGAACTGAGAACCCCAGCCCTGACCCCTGACGAGCAGCCCGAAGGCCCCGCCGCCATCAGCGTTCGCAGCGCCGACAATCGGGACTTTCAGTTGAACATCATCCGCAGCGCAGCGTCGCCCGAGATCGGTTTGCAGCGTGTGCGCTGGTGGTTGGACGGTGACACGCTGTACCGCGCCACCTCAGTGGCCAGGGATCGATACCCGTTACCGGCGCCGAAAAAAGCGGTTGCGGTGTTGTCCCCTGTCAGCGACCTGCAAGTACGTGTCTGGGAGCCGGGCCAAGGCTGGCGCCAGCTCGCCGGTAACCGCAAGGAAGATCCCATCGGCCTGGAGATCAACCTGACCCGCAGGACATTGCAGGGCGAGGAACGCTACCGGCTCGTCGTGGGGCCATTCCAGTAACCTCAACTGCGGGTTGAGTACGACGCCAAGGCAGGCACGCCACAGGCATTGACCGGCGGTATCCGCCCGCGCCAGGGCTGGGCACGTTCCAACTGCGCGGCCAGGGCAAAGAGCGTGGCTTCCTCACCAAAACGCCCGGCGAAGTGGGCACCCATCGGCAGGCCGGCGGCGCTCCAATACAACGGCACTGACATTGCCGGTTGCCCGCTGGCATTGAACAACGCGGTGAAGGGCGAGTAGCTGTGGAACCGCTCGATCAGTTCATCGAGGGTCAAGCGGTGGTCCTGCAGATCCAACTCACCAATCGGTGCCGGTTCGCGGGCCAGGGTCGGCGTGAGGATCAAGTCGTAATCCTGCATGAACACCGCCAACTGCCGCCCCAGCGCGTGTATCCACTCCACTGCACCGGCATACTCGGCACCGCTGACATCGCCCTTGCTGCGCAAGATGATCCGGGTGCGCACTTCAAGCTCCTCGGGCTGCACCGCAACACCGCGCATCTGGCCCAGCACGTCGAGATAGTGACGTGTACTGGCGCCGATGATGGTGAAGACCTGATCGAGAAATTCCGGCAGCGCCACCGGCAATGTCACCGGTTCAACCCGATGGCCCAGGGATTGGCACAGCCTGGCCGCCTCCTGCACCGATGCCAGCGCTTCGCTGGAGGTCGGCCAAGGTCCGAGCTGCTCCACCAGCGCAATGCGCAGCGGTCGCGGGTCACGTTGCAACGCCAAGACATAGGGCTGCGCCTGCACCGGTGCCGCATAGGGCGCACCGAGGTCGATCCCGGCCGTTGCATCCAGCAAGGCGGCGCTGTCACGCACCGACAGGGTGATCCCATGGGGCGTGCCCATGCCGGCCCAGCCTTCGCCGACCATCGGCCCGGACGGCAATAATCCGCGACTCGGCTTGAGGCCGAACACCCCACAGCAGGACGCCGGTACACGCAAGGAACCGCCGCCATCGTTGCCGTGGGCGAACGGGACCACACGTGCCGCCACCAGCGCGGCCGCGCCACCGCTGGAACCGCCTGCGCTGTGGCCGGTGTTCCAGGGGTTGCGCGTGGCGCCGAAGCGGGTGGATTCGGTGGAGTACGACGTGCCGAATTCGGGCGAAGTACTGGTCCCGGCGATCACACAACCGGCCCGGCGCAAACGCGTCACGATTTCCCCTTCAAAGTCGGCGCGAAACCCGCCCAGCGCCACGGAACCATTGGTCATCGCCGCGCCGTTGACCGGCGAAAACAGATCCTTGATCAAGGTTGGCACGCCAGCGAACACGCCTTGGCCGGGCTGCGCAGTGCGTGCAGCTTCCCGTGCAGAATCGTACAGACGCTCGGCCACCGCGTTGAGCTGCGGCTCCACCCGCTCAATACGATCAATCACGGCTTCCAGCAGCTCGCCGGGTTGCACCTCACCACGGCGGACCCACTCCGCCAGCCCGGTGGCGTCTTCGGTGTCCAACAAATTCTGGATGTGCATGTTCCTCTCCTCTTGATTACGAATGACTTGGTCCGATGGCACCGGGGACCGCTTTGCGTCGCGCATACAGGCCTGCCAGTGCCCAGACCGATGCCGCGGCAAAACTGGCCAGTGCCAGCCACTGGATGGAGGCGCGCAGGTCGCCGGCGTAGATACTCAGCAGCGCCACCACCAACGGGCTGACAAATTGGCCGAAATACAGGCAAGACGTGAACCCGCCCAGGCCGCGTCCACGTGTCCGGGCGCTCAGGGCATTCATCACCGGCGCCATTACGTTGGGCACCAGCAGCCCGGCGCCCAGGCCGTGAATCAACACCGCCACCAGCACCGCGTTGTAGCTTTGCCCGCGCATCAGCAGCCACAGCCCTGCCCCCAGCAAGGTCAGCAACAGCGCGTTGCAGCCGGCGATCCCGAGGCGTCGACGCAACAATGGCCAGGCCAGCGAACCGCCCAGGGTCGCCAGCAGGCCCAACCCCGCCGACAGCCCGATCAGCGTGCTCGACGTCACGCCCAGGCCGACCAGCAGAATCGGCGCCTGGATCGGCACGATAAAACTCAGGACCATACCGCTGAGAATCAACAGGTAACCGAGCACCAGGGGCACCACGGCAACCCTGCCCTCCTCCGGCGCGTCGAGAGACTGCTGGCGGGTTTGAGGTTCCCACAGCACCTTCATCATCAACGGCACCAGCAGCAATGGCAGCACGTACAACAGGAACGGCAGGCGCCAGGAATGCTCGCCCAGCGCGCCACCCAGCACGAAGAACAGCGAGCCCACCAGGCCGATGGTCACCACTTGCCGGTTGATGTAGCGCAGCCGTTCCTCACCGTGCCAATAGTCGGCAATCAAGGTGGCGCAACAGGTCATCACCGCCGCTTCGGCGCAGCCGAACAACAGGCGCACACCGACGATGGCCTGCAAGTTGTCCAGCAGTGCCGGCAAGGCGCCGAGCACGGCATACAACAAGGTCGCAATGACCAGCAATGCCTTGCGCCCGACCCGGTCGGCCAGCCACCCGGCCAACGGCGCGCACAGCGCAATCGCCAGCGCCGGGCCAGTGACCGCCAGCGGCACCAGCACGTCGGCGCGGGGTTCCAGCGGGCCAAACGTGGCCCCCAGCTTGGGCAGGATCGGCGCAACCATGACCGCGCCCATGACGGTCAGGCTGCTGCCGAGCATCAGCACCAGCCCTTCGCGGCGACCGCTGGCCTGCCGGGGTGCTGCACACTCAGAACGTGATGGATTCATGACCAGCCCCTTAGAAACTCTGAGAAATACGCAGCGCCACGGTGTAACCCTCGGCACGGTTGCGCGCGTCGGTTTCCTTGTAGGCATGCAGCCAGATCGGAGGCAGGCCCGGCGAGAAGTAACTCACCGCCGGCCCGACCGCCAGCACCCGCGCCCGGTTGCCCGATTGCAGCCCTGGCGCATCGTCATCGCTGAACTGGCGGTAGTAGTAACCGCCCACCCCCACCGTCCACGGCCCGAGATGCTGGCCCACGGCAAACTCGTGGCGGTACTCGACACCGTTTTTGTAATCGGTTGCGGGGTTGCGCGTGTTGACGTCGACTTCAAAGCTTGAGGAAACCTCGAAGCCACTGTCGCTGAGGTAGGTGGCGTTGACGATCGGCGAGAACGTCCAGTGATTGAGACCGGGCGAAATCAACCGGTTCTTGTCGTAGTCACCGGTCGGCGCCTGGATCTGCAATTGCGTGTTGATGAACAGATTCGGCGAGAGGTTCCATTGCAGGATCACCGGCAAGAATTGCACATCAGCCAAGCGAAACGGGTCGGCTTCCAGGCTCAAGGGCCCCATCGGCGTCGGCACCTTGACCGAAGCGTCCATCTTGAAAAACGGCACCACCACGCCAAACCCATAATTGGCACCCAGGATGGTGTGATCGGTCATGCGCATGTAGGCGACGCCAATCGACAAGACGTCCAGCGAGAAATGGTTGTCGACAGAACGGCCGTTGCGGTCTTTCTGCACATTGGCCGAGTAGAACGCCGTGCGCAGGCCCAGGGTGCCGAACGGCGTGGCGGGCGGCATCATCCCCGCGCCAAAGTCATACACCCCGACTGCGGTAGTCGGCGCGCCGTTCTCGGTGGCCTGCACGCCGGCGCAGCAGCCGAGCAGCCCCAGGGTGAACAGCATCTTGCCTGCGGTGCGTGCGTTATTGTTATTGCTCATCGAATGCCCCTCCCATCAAGTGGTGTGGGTCATCCTAGGCAGCAGCGCAGTGGGCGGGTTATCCGTTTTCAGCAGAGTTGCGTGCGACGCAGGGTCTGTGACGGGCTTTCGCCAAACATGGCGCGGTAATCACCGGAGAACCGGCTCAAATGCCAGAAACCCCAGCGTGCGGCCACGTCCTGGACGCCCTGGGATTGCGTGCTCATTCGCAGTTCGCGACGCACTGCATTGAGGCGCAGCGCACGCAAATACGCCACCGGATTGATCCCCAGGGTTTCCTGGAAACAGTATTGAAGTTTGCGCCGGCTGGCACCGATGTGGTTGCACAGGTCGAGGATCGACAACGGCTCGTCGAGGTGACTCAGGGCATATTCGCGAGCACGATCAACCATCCGTTTGCGGGCAGTGGGGGTGAGCGTCGGCGCCTCGTCCGGCGCAATCAATTCGAGCAAGTGCAGCATGACCGCATCGCGCAGGCCACGGCGGATCGAGTCGTGACCCAGCAACGCCTCACGCCGCTGGTCACTGCCCGACAGGTCGTCGAACCACGCCGCGAGTTCACCTTGCACAGACGACTGGCCCAAGCGGTAACACTTGGGAAGATCGGTAATTCGAAAATGGCTGCCCTGGCGTTGCAAGACATGCTCCAGCGCCTGCTCTTCAATCGCCACGCTGAGCAGATCCAGGTGCTGGGGGGTGTGCAGTTCAGGAAGATTATCGCCACGGGCAACCAACAGGCTGGACTCATAAATCGGATGCCCCGAGCAATACACCGGGCCGTGGGCACTCAAGGGAATGCTGAAGGTGATCGCACCGTTCCAGGCCGCACCGCTCTTGATCAAGGCCTGATTAGAGCGGTCGCGCACCAGTTGCATCCAGCCCGAGCGGAACTCGATCAGCTCGCCTTCAAAGGCTCCCGGCGAGACTTGGTCGTAGCTGACGTGCCAACCCCCCAGGTTGCGCGCATGTTCATCGATGTCACGGGTCAGGAAACGCTGGAGAGGTAATGCCGATCCGACACCCGGTACGGGCACAGGCATCTGCCCATTTTTATTATTCATTGACCCCACCTTTCTCGGTTGCACGGTTTACGGTCGGGAATCACGCAAGTTCCATTCCGCGTTCAAGCTGCGCGGCGTATTTGTGCCGAAAACGGATAGCCGGCGCTCGCGGCGCCTCGAACGTTGAACGCGAATTACTGGATCCACAAATAAAGAAAACGACCGATAATCGCCCAACAAAACAGCGGATACGCCTTGACTCTTCAACCAGCGAACAATTTAATGGATCCATTAAATAAAAATAACGCTCAGCCTGGAGAGTCACCATGTACCCCAAGAACACGTGGTATGTCGCCTGCACCCCCGATGAAATTGCGCACAAACCCCTGGGTCGACAGATCTGTGGCGAAAAGATGGTGTTTTATCGTGGTCAGGAAGGCGCCGTGGTCGCGGTCGAGGACTTCTGCCCCCACCGTGGCGCGCCGCTTTCGCTGGGCTATGTCGAAAACGGCAACCTGGTCTGCGGTTACCACGGCCTGGTGATGGGCGGCGACGGCAAGACCGTCGACATGCCCGGCCAGCGGGTGCGTGGCTTTCCCTGCAACAAGACCTTTGCCGTGGTGGAACGCTACGGATTCATCTGGGTCTGGCCCGGCGATCAGGCCCAGGCCGACCCCGCACTGATCCATCATCTGGAATGGGCCGAGAGTGACCAGTGGGCCTACGGCGGCGGCTTGTTTGATATTCAGTGTGACTACCGCCTGATGATCGACAACCTGATGGACCTGACCCACGAAACCTACGTGCATGCTTCCAGCATCGGCCAGAAGGAAATCGACGAGGCGCCGCCGGTGACCACGGTGAACGGTGACGAAGTGGTGACCGCCCGGCACATGGAAAACATCATGGCCCCGCCGTTCTGGCGCATGGCCCTGCGCGGCAACAACCTGGCCGATGATGTGCCGGTGGACCGCTGGCAGATCTGCCGCTTTACCCCACCCAGCCACGTGCTGATCGAAGTCGGCGTGGCCCATGCCGGCAAGGGCGGCTACGACGCCGCGCCCGAGCACAAGGCCGCGAGCATCGTGGTGGACTTCATCACCCCGCAAACCGACACCTCGATCTGGTACTTCTGGGGCATGGCGCGCAACTTCAACCCCAAGGATGAGGCGCTGACCGCGAGCATCCGCGAAGGCCAGGGCAAGATTTTCAGCGAAGACCTGGAGATGCTCGAACGCCAGCAACAGAACCTGCTGGCGCACCCGACGCGCAACCTGCTCAAGCTGAATATCGACGCCGGCGGCGTGCAGTCGCGCAAGATCCTGGAGCGACTGATCGCTCGCGAACGCGCCGGAGAGCCAACATGATCGAGGTCGTGGTGACGTCCCGGCGCACTGAAGCCCAGGACATCTGCAGCTATGAGCTGGCCCGCGTCGACGGCGCGCCGCTGCCTCCTTTCAGTGCCGGCGCGCACATCGATGTGCACCTGCCGGATGGGCTGATCCGCCAATATTCCCTGTGCAATCACCCTGAGGAACGTCATCGCTACCTGATCGGCGTGCTCAACGATCCTGCCTCCAGGGGCGGTTCACTCAGCCTGCATCAACAGATCCACGAAGGCAGCCGCCTGACCATCAGCGAACCGCGCAACCTGTTCCCCCTGGCCCACGACGCCCGGCGCAGCCTGCTGTTTGCCGGTGGCATCGGCATCACCCCGATCCTGTGCATGGCCGAGCGGCTGGCCCATACAGGCGCCGATTTCGAACTGCATTACTGCGCCCGCGCCAGTGAGCGTGCGGCGTTTGTCCAGCGCCTCAAGGCGTCGCCGTTTGCCGAGCGGGTGTTCCTGCATTTTGATGAGCAGCCTGACACGGCGCTCGATGCCGCCCAGGTATTGGCGGCCCCCGAGGCCACTGTGCACCTGTACGTCTGCGGCCCCGGCGGCTTTATGCAGCATATCCTCGACAGTGCCCGCGCCCAGGGCTGGCAGGAAGACTGCCTGCACCGTGAATACTTCTCGGCGGCGCCGGTGGACAGCAGCGCTGACGGGTGTTTTTCGGTGAAGGTCGCCAGCAGTGGCCAAGTCTTCGAGATACCCGCCGACAAAAGCGTGGTGCAGGTCCTGGAAAGCCACGGCATCGAGATTGCCGTGTCCTGCGAACAAGGGATTTGTGGCACCTGCCTGACCCGCGTGCTGGAAGGCATACCGGAGCACCGTGACCTGTTTCTCACCGAGCAGGAGCAAGCCGTGAATGACCAGTTCACGCCCTGCTGCTCGCGGGCGAAAACGCCGTTGCTGGTGCTGGATATCTGAACCGCGTCACGACGCGGGCAGGATCACCTTCATGCGCGCGTCGGCGGTGGCTGAGCTGAAAATCTCGGCGTAGCGCAGGGTCGCGTTGGCATGTTCGCGCATGATGGCTTCGGCTCGCGCACCCTGGCGGTTGACCAGCGCGTCGAAGACCGAATGGTGTTGCATATGGGCATAGTTGAAGCGCCGGTATTCGCGAACCATGTCTTCGCGGTCCACCGCCAGCGCGGTCACCGAGGCGAATGGCAGATGGTCATTGCGCGCCAGGGCGTCGGCAATGGCGGGGTTGTGGCTGCCTTCGACAATGACTTGGTGAAAACGCATGTTCAGGTCGTGATAGACCTCAAGATCATCCTCGGTCACATAGCCTTTTTCGAACAGTTGATCGCCCTCGACCAGGCAGCGCTCCAGCGCGGCGCGTGCCTCGCTGGATAAGCCCAGCTCGGCGGTTTGACGTGCAGCCAACCCTTCGAGCACGCCGCGCACTTCAACCGCGCCGGCGATGTCGCTGGGGCTGACCGAGCGCACCTGATACCCGCGCCCGCCAAACGGCACCAGCAGCCCTTCCTGTTCAAGGGTGCGGAACGCCATGCGCACCGGCATGCGCGACACATCGAAACGTTGCGCCGTGGGGATCTCCATCAGGCGCTCGCCTGCGGCCAACTCCCCGCTGGCGATCATCTTGCGCAGTGCAACCAGCACCAATTGACCGGGCTTGCTCATCCAGGCAACTTCCAGAACTCGTGGGCCGCCATAGTACCGCAAGCGCCTGCCGCCGTCAGACGAACGCCAGCGCGGCCCGCGCGCCGTCGATCGCGCCCAGGTGCTGAGCCAGCCGCGATGGCAGGTAATCAAAAAAGAACCCGGCGCTTTGCAGCTTGGCGCCGCGCACCGGATCTCCTTCGGGCAATGCCCTGGACACCCGTGCGGCCCGCGCCCAGGCAAACGCCAGCAGCGCAACGCCACACAACTGGAGGAAGTCCGGCGCGGCGCGATAAGGGTATTCGCTGTCTTCCTGGGCATGCTCACGGATGGCACTCACCACCGCATCCAAGGCGTCGCTCAGGCTGCCAAGTGCCAGGCAGAACGCCGCGCATTCGACATGCTCGCTGCCCTGCGCGGCCTCGGCCCGCAACTCGTCCAGCAGCAGGCCGAACGAGCGACCTTCATCCCCCAGCACCTTGCGCAGCAACAGGTCATTGGCCTGGATCTCATTGCTGCCCTCGTAGATCATCGCGATACGGCTGTCGCGCAGGGTTTGCTCAATGGCGAACTCGGCGACGTAGCCGTAACCGCCGAAAACCTGCAAGGCATTGCTGGCCTGGCGAAAACCCTGCTCGGTGAAAAACGCCTTGATGACAGGGGTCAGCAACTGCGCCAATGGGTCGGCCTGATCCAGCAGGTGCGCAGCCCAATAACCGATTGCGCGCATGCCCTCGCTGGTGGTGCGCAGCTCCAGCAACACGCGGCGCATGGCCGGGTGATAACGGATCGGGTCGGCCGCCTGGGCTGCCACTTCTTCTGGCCTGGACGGTGCGCGCATCTGCACGCGCTCAGTGGCGTACTGCCGGGCGTTCTGCCACGCCGCTTCGGCATGTCCCAGGCCTTGCAGGCCCACGTGCAGGCGCGCCGAATTCATCATCACAAACATCGCCGCCAGGCCGCGGTTGGCGTCTCCGATCAGCCAGCCCTGCGCGCCCTCGAACACCAGAGAACAAGTGGCGCTGCCCTTGATGCCCATCTTGTGTTCAAGGCCGTCACAACGCACGCCATTGGCCTGGCCGTCGTCCAACCGCTTGGGCACCAGGAACAGTGAAATCCCGCGACTGCCCGGCGGCGCATCCGGCAAGCGCGCCAACACCAGGTGCAGGATATCGGGCGTGAAGTCATGCTCGCCGCCAGAAATAAACAGCTTGCTGCCGTTCAGGCGGTAACTGCCATCCGCCTGGGGCTCGGCGCGACAACGCAGCAAACCGACGTCGCTGCCGGCCTGGGGCTCGGTCAGGCACATGGTGGGCAAGGCCTGGCCGCTGACAATCTGCGGCAAGTAGCGCGCCTGCAACCAGGGTGCGGCGTGGGTCTTGAGGCACAGGTAGGCGCCGTGGGCGATACCGGTGTACATGGCCCAGGCGTGGTTGCTGGCATAGAGCATTTCTTGCAAGGCCGCGTCCAGCAGCTGCGGCAAGCCCTGCCCGCCTGCTGCCTCGGCGCACGCCAGCCCTGGCCAGCCACCGTCGACGTAAGCCTGATACGCCTCGGCAAACCCGTCCGGGGTGCTGACCTGGCCCGCGTGCCAGCGGCAGCCCTGACGATCACCGCTGCTGTTCAGCGGCGCCAGCACGCCCTGGCTGAAGCGGGCTGCCTCCTCCAGCACTTGCATCGCCAGGGGCAAGTCCAGGGTTGCCCACGCAGCGGGCGCCTGCAGCCAATGTTCGAGGACAAACTGCATATCGCGCAGGGGCGCCTCATAGCTCCACATCGGGACACCTCATCGAATAAGTCGTGTGTTCAAGCGCGCCAGGCGGGGTTCTCGATCAGCAGCGCCATGCCCTGCCCGCCGCCTACGCACGCGGCGGCAATGCCGTAGCGCAGGTTGTGCCGGCGCAGTTGCCGGGCCAGCGTCATGACCAGACGCAGACCGCTGGCAGCCAAGGGATGCCCCAGCGCAAGTGAGCCGCCCAGGACGTTGAGCCGGGCGCTGTCCAGCTCCAGCTCCTGGGCCACCGCGAGCACTTGGGCGGCCTGGGCTTCGTTGATCTCGACGCGGCCGATTTCGTCCAGGCGCAACCCGCTGCGGTGCAGCAACAGGCGGATCGCCGGGGCCGGGCCGATGCCCATGAACGCCGGGGCCACGCCGACCACTGCGCTGGCCACCAACCGGGCCAGGGCCGGGCGCGTGCAGTCCGAGGCGCGTCCCACCAACGCTGCCGCCGCGCCGTCGACCACCGCACAACTGTTGCCAGCGGTCTGCACGCCATCGGCATGCACGGCGCGCAAACGTGCGAGTGCGTCAAGGTCGGTGGGCCGTGGATGGCTGTCCTCGATCACCGCAGCGGCTCGATGGGCCAGGGTGAGGCGCCGGGGTTGGTAACCGTCAAGCTCGAACACCTGGTTATCGACGGGGACGATCTCTTCAACCCAGGCCCCCTCACGCTGCGCCTGCAATGCGCGCTGATGGCTGTCACAGGCGTACCGATCAACCGTCTCGCGGCTCAGGCCATAACGGCGCGCGAGGTTATCGGCGGTGGCAATCATGTCCAGGCCGGGGGCCGGGTCGTAGAGTGCCTCCCACAGAAAATCCTTGAATTGCACCTCGCCCCCCAGGCGAAACCCGCCCCGGTGGGTGTAGGCCGCAATCGGGTTGCGCGACATCGATTCCGCCGCCACGCACAAGGCCAGTTGCACCTCGTCGCGCAGTTGTTCAGCGGCCTGGCGCAGCAGCTCGAAACCGGTGGCGCAGATGCGCTGCACCCCCAGCGCCGGGACCGATTGCGCCACACCGCTGTACAACCCGATGTGTCGTGGCAGCAAGTAGGCATCGAAGCTGGCCTGGGCCATGGAACCCGCCAACACGCTGTCCACCGCCTGCGGATCGATACCGGCCCGGGCCAGCACTTCACGGCCGACCTTGATCCCCAGGTCGATGGGCGACACGTGGGACAGCGCGCCGCCGAGATCGACCCACGGCGTGCGCACCGCCTCGAAAATCGCCGCGTCGGCAAACGCCGAATACTGCCCGGCCCCGCTCAAGGCTTGGGCCCGGCGCGCAGGATCGTTGGATCTTCACCGCGATACAGCGCCTCGACCTTGGCCGCACGCCATTGCAGTACGGCACGCTGGTTGATCGAACTTTTATCGGTGATTTCCCCCCGGTCGATGGACGCCGGCTCGTCGAGCACGGCAATCCATTCCAGGCGACTGGCATTGCCGGTGGCCTCGCGATTCAGGCGCTGCAACCAGTCGCCGAACCATTGGCGCACCGGCGCGCTGGCCAGCACCTCGGCGTCGCTGGCATCAGCGCTCAAGCCCGCCAGACGGCGGCATTCGTAAGCTCGGGGGAACACCAGAGCGCCCAGGCATTCGCGGTCCGGCGCGGCAATCACCAGGTCCTGCACATAGGGCGAGCCTTCGAGCACCGCACGATTGCGCAACGGGCCGACGCTGACAAATACCCCGGACGACAGCTTGAAGTCTTCAGCAATGCGCCCGTCGAACATCAGCCCCAGTTGCGGCTGACGGGGATCGGCAAGCTTGATCGCATCACCGGAACAGTAGAAACCCTGCTCATCGAACACTTCGGCGGTTTGCTCCGGCGCCCGCCAGTAGCCCGGCATGATGTGCGGTCCGCGAAAGCGCCCTTCGAACTTGCCGTCCAGCGGCACCAAAGCCACCTCGCAGCCCGGCGCAGGCAAGCCGATGTAGCCGGCCATGGACAACGGCCCGGTGGTGAAGGTGCAGGACGGCGCGGCTTCGGTCATGCCGAGCCCGGCCATCATGCGGATGCGCTCACCGCAGTGCAGCTCGGAAACCCGGTCGAGGCGGTCCCAGATACTTTGGGACAGGCCCGCCGCGGCGAAGAAGAACAGTTTCATCCGCGCAAAGAACCGTGTGCGCAACTCGGCGTCCTGCTCCAGGGCGCTGACCAGTTCTTCCCAACCCTTGGGCACGGTCAGGTAGGCGGTGGGCGAAATTTCCTTGAGGTTGCGCAAGGTCTCGGCAAACCCCTGGGCCGTCGGCTTGCCGTCGTCGAGGTAAAACGTGCCGCCGTTGTAGAGCACGATGCCGACGTTGTGGCTGCCGCCAAAGGTGTGATTCCACGGCAGCCAGTCCACCAGCACCGGCGGTTCCTCGCCGAACACCGGAAAGGTCTGCAACAGCATTTGCTGGTTGGCGCAGAGCATGCGCTGGGTGGTGATCACCGCCTTGGGCAGTTTGGTCGAGCCCGAGGTGAAGAGAAACTTGGCGATGCTGTCCGGCCCGGTAGCGTCAAACGCCGCTTGCGCCTCGGCGCCGGCCGGTGTGTTCAGCAAGCTGTCGAAGCTGACCCGATTGCGCCCGGGCACCTCACCGCGCACCGAGATCAACGGCGTCTCGGCCGGCAATACCGCCTCGATGGCGCGCTGGTAGGCAGCCGTATCACTGACAAACACCAGCCCCGGTTGCAGCAGGCCACACACATGCCGCAGCTTGGCGAAATCCTGGGACAGCAGCGAATACGCCGGCGATACCGGGCAATACGGAATACCGGCGTACATCGCGCCCAGCGCCACCTGCAAATGTTCGATGTCGTTACCCGACAACAAGGCCAGCGGCTTGTCCGCCGACAACCCGTAACTCAGCAAACCCTGGGCAATGGAGCGCACGCTGTCGAGCATCTCGCGGTAGCTGACGTGGCGCCACTCACCACCGGCCTGGCGTGCGGCGATAAACGTCTGCTCGGGCCGCCGTTGGGCCCAATGCACCAGGCGGTCGAGCAAGCGCGTGGGCAACTCGGCCAACGGCTCCAGGGAACGCATATGCAACACGCCCTGCTCTTCAGTGACCTGCACCGCTGCGTGGCCGATGGACACTTCGCGGTAGCGCGGCGCGGACGGGGGTTGCGGTCTGAATTCGGAACTCACAAGGGTGTCCTCCATCAAGGCGGATCAACGCCGCCTTGTTTTATTGTTATGTCGCGGTGCCGGCTCAGATCGGGTAGTGCCGTGGCCCGTTCTGCAAGGTCACCCAGCGCAACTGTGTGAAGTGCTCGATGGAGGCCTTGCCGCCAAAACTGCCATAGCCGCTGGACTTGACCCCGCCGAAGGGCATCTGCGCTTCGTCATGCACGGTCGGGCCGTTGATATGGCAAATGCCCGATTCCACCCGCTGTGCCAGGGCCAGGGCGCGGCCGGTGTCACGGCTGAAAATCGCCGCCGACAGGCCGAACTCCGAATCATTGGCCAGGCGCAGCAACGCTTCGTCGCCGTCACCGCGCAGCAGCACCGCCACCGGGCCGAAGGACTCTTCGCGGTACAAACGCATGTCTTCGGTGACGCCATCGATCAGCGTCGGTTGCAGGATGCTGCCGTCCAATTGACCGCCCGCCACTAGCCGTGCGCCCTTGCCCAGCGCATCGTCGATCAGCGCTTTGATGCGTGTACCGGCGCTGGCATCGACCAGGGAACCCAGCACCGAATCCGTCGCCGCCGGATCACCGGCGCGCAGGGTCGCCACCTTGGCCGCCAGCTTGGCCACAAAAGCGTCGGCAACCTTGGCATCGACAATCAGGCGCTCGGTGGACATGCAGATCTGTCCTTGGTTGAAGTAGGCGCCAAAGGCGGCAGCCGCGACGGCGGCGTCGAGGTCGGCGTCATCCAGCACCAACAACGGCGCCTTGCCGCCCAGCTCCAGCAACGCCGGCTTGAGATGGCGCGCGGAGAGTTCGCCGACGATCCGCCCGACATGGGTCGAACCGGTAAAATTGACCCGCCGTACGGCCGGGTTGGCGATCAGCCGTTCGACAATCGCCGCCGCATCCGCCGGGGCGTTGCTGATGACGTTGACCACGCCATCGCCCAGGCCGGCGTCCTGCAAGACCTGGCCGATCAGGCGGTGCACTGCCGGGCTCAGCTCCGAGGCCTTGAGCACCACGGTATTGCCGCAGGCGAGCGGCATGGCAATGGCGCGGGTGGCGAGGATCACCGGGGCATTCCACGGCGCAATGCCCAGCACCACGCCGCAGGGCTGACGCAGGGCCATGGCGAAGCTGCCGGGCACATCGGAAGGGATGACATCGCCGGTGATCTGGGTGGTCATCGACGCCGCTTCGCGCAGAATGTTGGCCGCCAGGCGCACGTTAAAGCCATACCAGTTGGCCATGGCGCCGGTCTCGCCGGCGGCCGCGATAAATTCGTCGCTGCGCGCCTGTAACTGCTCGGCTGCCTTGAGCAGCCGAGTGCGGCGTTCGTTGGGCGCCAGCGCCGCCCAGGCGGGGAACGCGGCCTGGGCAGCGGCCACGGCGGCGTCGGCATCTTCCAGGGTAGCGGCGGCGACCCGCGAGACCACTTCACCGGTCACCGGGTTGCGACGCTCGAAGGTTCGGCCGTCGCGTGCGGGGCACGACTGGCCGCCAATCAACAGGGGCACGTCCAGCATGGTGATTCCTCTTTATTGTCTTTATCGGGAATACGTTCAAGCAGGGTAAAACGGTGCGGCCCGCAGGCCGCGTCCTTCAGCGTTTATACGCCTGCAGGCCAGGCTTGATGCTCTTGTCGTCGAGGAATTGCTTCATGCCCTGTTCGCGACCGCCTTCGGTGTCGAGCAAGCGCGATTGGTCGAGCTTGGCGTACAGGTAATCCTCGTTCTGCTCCCAGGTCAGTTCGCGGCAGCGCTTGAAGCCATGCTTGGCGGCACGCAGCACCACCGGGTTTTTCTCCAGCAGGTTGCGCGCCAGCTCAATGGTGACTTCGCGCAGTTGCGCCAGGGGTACGCTTTCGTTGACCAGGCCCATTTCAGCGGCTTTCTGCCCGCCGAAGGTCTTGCCGGTCATGATGTAGTAAAGCGACTGGCGATGGCCCACGGTGTCGGCCATGGCCTTGCTCACCAGGTTGCCCGGCGGAATGCCCCAGTTGATTTCCGAGAGGCCGAAGGTGGCTTCGTCGGCGCAGATCGCCAGGTCGCACGCCACCAGCGGGCTGAAGCCGCCGCCGAAGCACCAGCCGTTAACCATGGCGATGGTGGGCTTGGCGTACATGCGCAGCAGTTTCCATTGCCATTGCGAGGCTTCGCGGCGGATTTTTTCCTGGAGGATCTCCGGGCCGGCGTCCACTTCGCGGAAATATTCCTTGAGGTCCATGCCAGCCGTCCAGGCTTCACCGGCGCCGGTCAGCACCAGCACACCGGCGGCGGGATCCTGTTCCAGGGTTTCCAGCACGTCGATCATTTCCCGGTTGAGGGTCGGGCTCATGGCGTTGCGTTTTTCCGGGCGATTGAGAATGACCCAGGCGATGCCTTCCTCGATCTCAACCTTGACGGTGGTCCAACGGCCTTCGTAATTGCTCATGGCGGTGTGCTCTTGTTCTGGGTTTGAAGATGATTCGAAATTAAACCGCAAATATAGTTATGTCAATTAACTATTAATCAGCGTAACCAATATTTAACGGCAGTGAAAAAACCGGCATAGCCACAGCGCGCCAACCCCGGCAAACTAGATAGCCTTCTTAACCGCTACTCTCTGAGGATTGCACTGCCAATGGCCAAGCCTTCCAACATCGCCGCCACCAGCCAGGCCCTGCCCGACAATGACGAGGTACAGCCGCCGCTGGATTCGGCCCTGGACGATCTGATCGGTTATGCCATGCGCCGCGCCCAGCTCAAGCTGTTCCAGAACCTGATCGGCCGACTGTCCGACCACGACCTGCGCCCCGCGCAGTTCTCGGCCCTGGCGATCATCGAGCAGAACCCCGGCCTGATGCAGGCCGACCTCGCCCGCGCCCTGGCCATCGAACCGCCCCAGGTGGTGCCATTGCTGAACAAGCTGGAAAGCCGTGCCCTCGCCGTGCGCGTGCGCTGCAAGCCGGACAAGCGCTCTTATGGGATTTTCCTGAGCAAACCGGGCGAAGCCCTGCTCAAGTCCCTCAAGGACATCGCCGCGCAGAGCGACCTCGACGCCACCGCAGCCCTGGACGTCGAGGAACGTGCAGAACTGCTGCGCTTGCTCAAGAAGGTCTATCAGGACTGACCCCGCGACTTACCACAGCGCCACGGTGTAGAGCACCAGGAAGCGGGTCTGGTTCTCATCGCGAAACGCCGCGCCGCCAGGGAAGTCGTTGCGGTAGATCGACTTGCGCGCCATCAGCCCGACGTTCTTCAGCGGGCCACTCTGGATCACGTAGCCCAACTCCATCTGGAACTCGCGCTCCTTGCGGTCCTCGGCATTGAACGCCGCCAGCTCGATGTTATCGCCGCGCACATAACGCAGCCGCCCCTTCAGCCCCGGCACCCCCGAGGCCACAAAGTCATAGTCGTAGATGGCCTGCCAGGTGCGCTCCTTGGCGTTGAGAAAATCCGAACTCATGGTCAGTTCGCTCATGCCCATCAGCTCGGTGCCGGAGATGTACGGTGTGGCCGTGTCCCCGCTGGAATGCATGTAGCCCAGGCTGACGCGATGCCCACCGAAGCGGTAGCCGAACAGTGCCGAGAGGTTGCGGTTATCTACATTGCCCGCCTTGGCGCTGCCGTCCTCGCGACTGAAAAAACTGCGCAGGTCGCTGCTGAAGACGCCCTCGCCCAGCGGCAGGTTGTGCAGCAACGCCAGGGTGTCCTGTTGGTAGAGGTCCGCCACTTCGGCGTGATAGGCGCGCAGGCTGAGGTCTTTATTGACCTGATAGTCACCGCCGACGTAAGCCAGGTGTGAGGTGGTCGCTGTCGCGTTGAACCGCCGATTGGGCGAGGCGATGGTCATGGCCTGGTAATCGGTGGAGTCGCGCTTGTTGATGCGGTCGATATAGCCGGTATTGAGGGTCAGCCCGTCGATATCCTTGGAGCTCAACGTGGCGCCACGAAAGGTCTGGGGCAGCAGGCGCGACGGGCTGGCGAAGGCGAATGGCAGGAAGATCGACACGTCGCCGGCCTTCACGGTGGTTTGGGCAAACCGCAATTTGGCCGTGGGCGCCAGGCGCGAGTATTCATCGGCGGCGCGCTTGTCGCCGGCCGACACCGGCAACAGCTCGGTGCCGCTGCGGTCTGGCGACGAGTCGAGCTTGACCCCCATCAGCCCGCGCACATCCAGGCCAAACCCCACGGTGCCAGGGGTGTACCCGGACTCCAGGTTGAGGATGAACGCCTGGGCCCATTCCCGCGCGGCGGTCTTGGCGCCGTCGTCCTTGTAGTCACGGTCCAGGTAGTAGTTGCGCAGCGTCAGGGTGCCATGGCTGTCGTCGATGAACCCCGCCGCCCACAGCGGAGTGGGCAGCACACCGAGCATCAGCAGTGCACTGATCAGGCGTGGAGTGCGATTCGACACACAGCAGGGCGCCGCGACGGCGTCCGTGGGGAGGTTTGGCATGTTCGATGTCCATTTTTTGTTGTTGTTTTTGGGGTGGTACACACTTGGCCCAACGGGCTTGGCGGACAGAGAATGGAAACAGCCGCGGCGCTTCGTCAACCGCCACTGACCGATAATCGAACGTTAATAAACCTACCTATTTTCCTATTGCCTACCCGCACTCATCCCAAACCGCTGAGTTAGACGGCTTGCTCCATGATTTCGCGCAGGGGTTCGGCGCCGTTCTTTTTATAGTTATATTTGTTATCTTAATTGCCAGCAGCCGGTCAGGCTCGCCACCACAACAAAAACAACAATGAGGTTTGCCCATGAACAGTCCATCGCGTCGTTCGACGCTGACGATCGCTTTGTGTTTTATCGTTGCGCTGATCGAGGGGTTCGATCTGCAGGCAGCCGGCACCACCGCCGCCGGGCTGCGCCACAGCTTTGCCCTGGATCCGAAAATGCTCGGCTGGGTGTTCAGCGTCGGGATCATTGGCCTGCTGCCGGGGGCATTTTTTGGCGGGTGGATCGCCGATCGTATCGGCCGCAAGAAGATCCTGGTGATCGCGGTGCTGCTGTTCGGGCTGTTCTCCTTGAGCACGGCATTTGTGCAGAGCTACTCAAGCCTGTTGCTGGTGCGCTTCCTGACCGGCCTGGGCTTGGGCGCGGCGCTGCCCAACCTGATTGCGCTGTGTGCCGAAGCGGTGAGCGAGCGCAATCGCGGTACCGCGATCAGTGTCATGTACTGCGGCGTGCCGCTGGGTGGCGCATTGGCCGCCGTGGTGGCGATGTTTTCCAGTGAGCACTGGCAGACCACGTTCATCATCGGCGGCCTTGCGCCTTTGCTGGCCGTGCCGCTGATGATCCTGCTGCTGCCCGAATCCACCGCCTTTCGCCAACAGGTCGACCACACCCAAGGCGCCCGCCCTTCCACGGGCCAGGCGCTGTTCGGCGAGGGTCGCGCCCGTACCACTTTGGCGTTATGGCTCAGTTATTTCTTTACCCTGACCGTGATGTACATGCTGCTTAACTGGCTGCCTTCGTTGTTGCTGGAGCAGGGTTTCAGCAAACCCCAGGCGGGCATGGTGCAGATGCTCTTCAACATTGGCGGCGCCCTCGGTTCACTGCTGGGCGGTGTGCTGCTGGACCGTTGCAATGCGCTCAAAGTGGTGCTGTTCGTGTACGCCGGGTTGCTCGCGGCGCTGGCCGGGGTTGGTTTGTCGGTGGGCATCGTGCCGATGGCCATCGCTGGCTTCGCCGCCGGATTGTTTGTGATGGCGGCGCAATTGGTGCTGTACGCCAGCGCCCCGCCCGCCTACCCCACGGCGGTGCGTGCCACCGGCGTGGGTGCGGCCGTGGCCATCGGCCGACTGGGCTCGGTGGCCGGGCCGCTGGCGGCCGGGCAACTGCTTGCGGCAGGTGCCGGCACCGCCGGCGTGCTGCTGGCGACCTCCCCCGGCGTGGTGATCGCCGCACTGACCATCATCAGCGTGATGGTACGTGCGGCGCCCCGGAACCTGCCTAGAACTGGTGCAACCAGTTAAGCACCAGCTTGTTGCCCTGAGTGCGGTTCACCGCTTCCTGCTCAAAGTACGCATTCACCGACAGGACATTCTCCTTGTTGAATGCGTACACCAGGCCTGGGCCGATGGCCCAGACCTTTTCCCGCCGCCCACTCACCCCATGCCCGTCCACCTGGGTGTCGGTGATCTGCTTCAACCAATAGCCATTCAAGCCCACGCTCAATTGCTGGTCGATTGCGTACTGCAGCGTCAGGTTGGCATGCAGCGCCTGCCCGGCCTGGGTGTCGGAAACATCGCCAAAGCTGGCCGACGGTTGCTCATTCTTGCCATTCCACAGGTACATGAACCGCCCGCTCGTCGACCACTTCGGGTTGAACCAGTACGTCGCCGCGTAGTACGGGTTGAAGGACCAGAAGTTGCTGCCGGGGTTGATCGAGCGCTTGCGGTCATAGGCACCGACCGGAATCGCCACATCGACTTCGACCCGCTGGGTCAGCAGCGGGCTGCCATCGGCGCGGCTCAGGGTCGGCAATTGCAGGAAGGGACCGACGACCACGTCGCCAAAGCCTGCACGGGAACTCAGCGCCGCGTTATTCAAACCATCGTCCACATCCACGTGGGCCAGGGATGTGTTGATCACGGTGAATCCGGGCATCGCACCATTGGCCAGGGGTTGGCCGACATAGATGATCTGCGTGGTAGGCGCCACCACTTCCACGTCCTGCCTGGGCAAGGCCAGCTTGTTGCCGTTGGCATCATTGAAGCGGCTGGCGCGCGAATACGTCAGGTATTCCTCCAGGTACCAACCGGGCCCGGCAGGCGCTGGCGAGCCATCGTAGAAACTGGTGCTGCCCAGGTTGAGTCCGGGCAGGTCGTAAGCGTGTGCAGCGGATGACAGTGCAATAAACGTGATGGCCGCAACCGGCCGCAAGATAGGCTTGAGCATCCTGGATGTCCTGTATTTTTGTTGTTGTTCAAGACCCCCGGCACGGTGGCTCCGCACCGGGGCATGGCGCTGAAGCGCGCCCTACACGTAGGCGGCCGCCAACCCGCCGTCCACCGGCAGGTTGACCCCGTTGACCCAGCGCGCCGCGTCCGAACACAGGAAGGTGATCACCGACGCCACCTCATCGGCCAGGGCCGGACGGGTCATGCGCTGGCTGTCCTGGGCCACCCGCTCCGGCCCGAGCATGCTGACGAAATCGCCGAGGATCGGCGTGAATACCGGCCCCGGCGCGACGCAGTTGATGCGCACCGAATGGTCGCGAAACCAACCCTGGGATTGCTGCAGGCTCCAGACAATCAGCGCCTCCTTGAAGTATTGATAACAAGTGGCCTGTTCGACCGGATTGGCCGCCAGCCACTGCTGCCCGGCGCTGAAGCTTTCGGTCGCCGCCAGCGCTTTGTGCAACGCCAACCGCTGCGGCCATTGCGCGCCGAGCACCGAGGCCACATTGACGATGCTGCTGCCCTTCGGCATGCGTGGCAGCAGCGCTTGAGTCAGATGGCGCAAGCCCAGGTAATTGACCTCGGCCACCGTTTGCACCGGCGCCGTGCCAGGCACGCCAGCAATGTTGCACAGCGCATCGACCCGCTGCGGCAGACGCGCCACCAGTGCATCGATGCTGGTGGGATCGCTCAGATCAGCATGGAAAAAGCCATCGAGCGTCAACTGTGGTTCATGGCGATCGACGCCGATCACGGTGGCGCCCTGGAAGCGCGCCAAGCGCGCGACCTCCGCACCAATGCCCGAGGCCACGCCGGTCACGATCAGGGTTTTGCGGTACAGGTTCATGTTCAAGCCCTCTTATTGTTTTGTTGTCTAGGCAGGTGTGAGCCGAGGCTCAGAAGGGATAGCGGGGCGGCGAGTTTTTAACGGTGACCCATTGCCACTGGGTGTATTCATCCCAGTCGGCCGGCCCGCCCACGCTGCCGCCATTGCCCGAGGCGCCGCGCCCACCGAAGGGGTTGACGCATTCGTCGGCCACGGTCTGGTCATTGATGTGCAGCAGGCCGCAATCAAGCCGTTCACCTATGGCCATGGCACGCCCTACCGAGGGCGAAATGATCGCGGCCGAGAGGCCGTACTCCGTGCGGTTGGCCAGTTCGATGGCCTCCTCGTCCGTGGCAAAACTGACCACCGTGGCCACCGGGCCGAACACTTCGTCCTCAAAGGCGCGCATGCCCGGCCGTACGCCACTGAGCACCGTGGGCTGGTAGAACAGCTGGTCATATTCGCCACCGGCCTCAAGCCGTGCGCCCGCCTGCAGGCTGTCGCTGACAATCTCGTGCACGCGCTGCAGTTGGCGCTGGTTGATCAATGGGCCGAGCGCGGCCTCGCCCCGGGCGGCATTGCCCACGGTGAGTGCCCGGGCCTTGTCCACCAGCTTGCGGGTCAGGCTGGCGGCGATGGACTCATGGACCAGAATCAACCCGGTGGCCATGCAGATCTGCCCCTGATGCAGCCACGCACCCCACGCGGCATTGCTGGCGGCAAGGTCGAGGTCGGCGTCTTCGAGAATGATCAACGGGTTCTTGCCGCCCAGTTCCAGCGCGACTTTTTTCAGATGCCGCCCGGCTGTCTCGGCCACTTTGCGCCCCGCCGCCGTGGAGCCGGTGAACGCGATCATGCGCACATTGGGGTCGCGACACAGCGCCTCACCGGCCAGCGCGTCGCCGGGCAATACGTGCAGCAGGCCCTTGGGCAAGCCCGCTTCCTCGAAGAGTCGGGCGATGAGAAAACCACCGCTGACCGGCGTCTGCGGGTCGGGCTTGAGCACCACCGCATTGCCTGCCGCCAGGGCCGGCGCCACCGAGCGCAACGACAGGATCAGCGGGAAATTGAACGGCGAAATCACCCCGACTACGCCGTGGGGCTGACGCCGCGCATAGGACAAGCGCCCCGCCTCGCTGGGCAGCACCAGCCCGTGAGGTTGGGACAACAGGCCCGCCGCCTGATGCAGCAACACGATCGCCTCGCGCACTTCGTGTTCGCCCTTGAACAAGGCGCCCCCGGTTTCCCGCGCAACGTACAGCGCCAGCTCGGCGAAGGACTGCTGCGCCACGTCCGCCGCCTTGCGAAACACCTCGGCGCGCTCCCGCGGACCGAGAGCGGCCCAGGCTGACTGGGCCAAGGCCGCGCTGCGACTGGCCACGGCAACATCGGCCGGGCTGGCCATGGCGCAGCGCATCAGCGGTTCGCCGGTGGCGGGTTCGATCACAGGGATCACGGCTCCCGAAGCGGGGATCCAATCGCCGTTGAACAGGCATTCGGACGCAAGGGCCCGCTGTAACAGGTGGGTGGTTTCAGACACTGACATGGCAACTCCCGGTTCTTGTAATTGTCATCGCCTGCACAAGTGCAAACGCCGCATCTGGGCTTGAGCAAAGGCTGTGCCGCTTGCGCACGGCGGCGCTGACATAAACCATCGAGGGCTCTGGGTCGGGGCTTTTCGCACAAAGCTTATTCACCGGCCGCCGGTTGGCGGCAAAAACCGGGGTGCTGGCACTTGTTCAATTGATAAGGTTATGTTTAGTAACTATCTGAGCAGTTACTCATTTCGTTCAATCGCTTTGCAGGGGCATAACAATGACTAATCCCCACAGCACGCCAGCCGATGCGCCCTACCATCCACGGGGCGACAGCCGCCAACTCAGCGACAGCAGCTCGCCGACGCCTGCGGAACTGACCGACTGCCTGTTCTTCTCTCCCGAAGACGGGCGGATCTGGCTCAACGACCAACGCATGTTGCTGCTGCACAGTTCCTCGTTCGGTGCCCTGCGCAGGGAAGTCATCGAGCGCCTGGGCCTGGAGCAGGCGCGTGGCCTGTTCACCCGTACCGGCTACGCCTCCGGTGCGCGGGACGCCAGGCTGATCCGCGAGCGCTGGCCACACGCCGATGCGGCGGCCGTGTTCCGCGCCGGCACGCATCTGCATACCTTGGAGGGCATGACCAAGGTCGAGCCGCTGCACTTCAAGTTCGACGCCGACTCGGGCTTTTACGAAGGCGAGTTTCTCTGGCACCACTCCTGCGAGGCCGATGAGCACGTGGGCGCATACGGCATCGGGCAGGACCCGGTGTGCTGGACAGAAACCGGCTATGCCATCGGTTTTGTCAGTGGCCTGTTCGGGCAACTGGTGATTTTTCGCGAAGTGGAATGCCGAGGCATGGGCCACAGCAGTTGCCGGGTGGTGGGCAAGACAGCCGAACAATGGGGTGACGTCGAGCAGGACCTGCGTTACCTCAACGTGTCCTCAGCCATCACCCACACCGCCGCCGCCCCCGCACGCCACAGCCCGGTCGACCACGTTGCCGACTCCAGCCCGTCTCAACCCATGGTGGGCGCCAGCGCGGCGTTCAACGCTGCGATGCAGGCCCTGCAACGCGTTGCGCTGACGCCCGCCACCGTGCTGATCAGCGGTGAGTCCGGCGTGGGCAAGGAAATGTTCGCACGCCAGTTGCACCAGCTCAGCCGTCGCCACGATGGCCCGTTCGTGGCGCTCAATTGCGCGGCCATCCCGGACAACCTGATCGAAGCTGAACTCTTCGGTGTGGAACGCGGTGCGTACACCGGTGCCACCCACTCTCGCCCAGGGCGTTTTGAACGGGCGCAGGGTGGCACGCTGTTTCTGGATGAAATCACCTGTCTCAGCCTGGCCGGGCAAAGCAAACTGCTGCGGGCGTTGCAGGAGCGCGAGATCGAACGGGTCGGCGGCGTGCAGGGCATCAAGGTGGATGTGCGAGTGGCAGCGGCCACCAATATCGACCTGCGCAAAGCGGTGGCTGAAGGCACGTTTCGCGAAGATCTGTTCTATCGGCTGAATGTCTACCCCATCGCCCTGCCGCCCTTGCGTGAACGCCGCGATGACATCCCGCTGTTGATCAACGCATTCCTCACCCGCTTCTGCCAGGAATACGCCCGTACGCCCGTGGGCCTGACCATGCGCGCCCTGAAAGTGCTGCTGCGCTACGACTTCGCGGGCAATGTGCGCGAGCTGCAAAACCTGATCGAGCGCGGCCTGATCGCCAGCGACGAAGGCCAGGCCATTGATCTGGTACACCTGTTTCGCAATGAGCCGATGCCGGCGGACCCTTACGGCCTGGACGACCATGGCAGCCTGTCCAACACCGCGCCCTCGCAGCGCCCTGCACTGTTGGACACTCTCGGTCAGTTGGACCAGGGGTTTTCCATCGAAGGCCTTGAATCACGCCTGATCACCGAAGCGCTGCAACAGAACGCCGGCAACCTGGCGGCGGCGGCGAGGCTTGTGGGGCTTAGCCGCGCTCAATTTGCCTATCGGTTGAAGAAGCATCAGCGGCAAACCTCTTGAACGGCAATTAGTGCTTTAAAAGCTTTACCCAATTAAGTATTTTGCAGGCATATCGAGCCCCCTTTGAATCGTGACCAGGAGCACCCGTGACCGGACTGCGTGAACGTCAGAAAGCCGAGCGCCGGCAAGCCATCAGCCAGGCGGCCATCGAACTGTTTGAGCGCCAGGGTTTCCAGAACACCACCATCGAGCAGATCGCCAGCCAGGCTGGCGTGTCGGCGCCCACGGTGTTCAAGTATTTCGGCAATAAGCAGGAGATCATCCTGGAAATCCTGCACCACGCCGACCAGCGCGCAATCACCGACACTCGCAGCCTGATCCATGACTTCGAGGATCCGGTCGATGCGCTGTGCCACCTGGAACGGCTGCTGACGGGCTACGCCCTGGAAGTCATGCACCCCAGCCTCTGGCGAGAATTGCTGCCGCTGATCCTGTTCGGCGGCACCAACGCATTACCCGCCGGCTACCGCGCCATGAACGATGCGCTCAGGGCCGAGATCAGCCAACTGCTGCGCGAACTGCAACTGGCCGGCAAGCTGCGCCCGCAACTCGATGTGGAACTGGCGGCGTTCCTGTTGAACGACTATTCACATTTGCAGCTGTTCAGGCTGGTGAATCAGGAGCAACCGGACATCGACGCGCACTCGCTGCAGGTCAGGCGTATTACTGAGCTGTTGTTCTATGGCATGCAGGCTTGAATCCATGGCCGACCTGGCAGCATGGCGGATTGACTGACACCCTGGGATCGGCTGTGTCGCCGACGCAGCCTCGCTTGCGCTCGACAGCTGCGCCGGTGGTTACGCCACTTGGCTGGACGTTGAAAGCGGCTTCTACTCGATGGCGTGCTCAAGTTCGGTCATCGGTGAAATCGGTACCACGGTCGGTCGTAACATCAACAACTACTCAGCGGACGGATATGCCACCTGGTTTTTAAGGGCACCATTGAAAAAAATGCCCCGCACAGCGAAGTGCGAAGCATTTTTTGCTGGGCCCTGAAGCTTATGTACTGATGACAGTGACAGAGCTGCCACCATAGTTGGAGACATAGAGCGTGGAGCCGTCTGGGCTGATAGCGACCCCATACGGGCTATTGAGCCCTACCACTGCATCAATGACGGCTTCTGCATGAGTGTCTATGATTTTCAGGCTGTTATTACCGAAGTCCGTGGCATAGGCGAATGGTTGTGTGGGGTGCATGACAATGTCGTAGGGAGTGCTGAAACCCGTAAGGGTTTTACGGATGACGTTCGTGCCCGTATCCATAATCTTAATGTTACCGACATATGTATTCGCTACGTACAGTCTTGGCTTGGCACTTACGTTGTGAGGGCTGTAAGCCATGCCAAAAGGGGCATCGAAACCCGCCAAGGATCCCACGGCGGTATTGCTTGGCTGGTCGACGGTGTATACGTGGGTGTATGCCCCCACATAAATGCGAGAATTACTGGGGTTTAGCGTCACTGAAAAAGGGGACGAGTACCCGAGTGTGTACAGGCGCGCACCGGAGGAGGTGTCGTGGGTATACAGCGCAGAGAAAGTGTTGCTAGTAACATATAAGCGCGTTCCCAGCGTATTCAAAGCAAGTGCGTACGGAGTAGCGATACCCGTTATTTGGTTGATAAATGCATAGCTGGTAGTGTTGATAACGGTAACTTGTCCCGTGCCCACGTTGCTTACATACAGGATGCCGCCGTTGGGACTGATAGCGATGGCGTGTGGGTTGCTGAAACCGGTAATGGTATAAATAACTCGATGGGTGACCGTCGAAATCACTGACACCGAATGAGAGGTCGAATTGATAACGTAAACTCGACTGCCATCGGGGCTTACGACCAGTCTTGCCGGTGCACCCCCTACTTCGACATGGGTAATGATCCCCGCCTTTTTTTTAATCGAATAGGACGGTTTGCCCAATTGTACGGCGGTGTTCCTGTCACCGAAACCGTCCATTGAAACCAGTGTGTTAACCCGAATTTGGCTGCCATTGGGCCGCGAGCGCAGGTACGTGCCGGGGATGATTTGCACGATTTTCTTCGCGCTCGACTCTGCGGGCGTCAGCGGGTCGCCATTACGCAGCACATAGTCTGGCGTCCCATCGTCATGTTCGAAGATGATCCAAACGGGCTGCCCTGTCGTCATGAAGGTATAGGCCAGCACCTGCACGGTATTGTTGGCATTGGCATCGACTTGGCCCGCGTGGGCTTCGGGGATGGTCACCA
>NZ_RWIO01000047.1:0-1251 GCF_009764655.1 Pseudomonas sp. PB105 | reverse complement strand
TGGACTTGCTCCCTCAAAACGTACGCCATAAAGCGAGCGTTAAGCAGTTTGCTTCAGTTGCTTTGCGTAGTCATTAGGTGAGCTGTATCCCAGCGCCGAGTGCAGCCGTGTCGGGTTGTAAAAACCATGGATGTAGCTCGCGATAGATGCGTGAGCCTGTGCTTTGCTGGGATACACACCGGTAGCTTCTTCCTTCTTGAGTGTGGCAAAAAAGCTCTCTGCTACAGCGTTATCCCAGCAGTTGCCCTTACGGCTCATGCTTTGCACAAACCCCCTGTCCAAGATCATGCTGCGAAAACCGCTGCCCGTGTATTGCCGACCTCTATCAGAGTGAAAAATTACACCCTGATCAACTGGTGTATTCGTCCAGGCGTTCAAAAAAGCCTGCTGCACCAGACCCTCAGGCATCCGTTCCGACAGGCTGTAACCGAGTACCTGGCGTGTTTGGATGCTCAGCACCACGGCCAAATATAGCCACCCCTGACGCGTCGAAATATAGGTGATATCGCCCACCCACGCGGGAGTTGGGCTTGTCACAGAAAAACGTCGTTTCAACACGTTGTCGGAAATTGGCTGGATATACCGATTATCCATCGAGTGTTTGAACCGAGCCTTGATTTTCCCTCGCAACATTTCTTCTCGCATCAACCGGGCCACTCGCTTATGCCCAACTGAAAAAGATCGGTTATGAAGTGCCTTGACCATCCGCGGGCGCCCATAAGTGCCGCGACTGGCATGATGAATCGCACGAATTTCCAGGCGAATTTCAGCGTCTGGATCAGGACGTTCCCGGCGTTTCAAATAGCCGTGAAAGCCCGACACCGAGACTTCCATCACTCGACATAACAACCTGACTGGAAAGCGAGTCCGTTCACGGGCGACGAAGGCGTATCTCAGTTGGACTCTCTGGCAAAGAACGCCGTCGCTTTTTTTAGGATTTCTCGTTCCATTTTAAGCGTGGCATTTTCAGCTCGAAGCCGGGCCAGCTCGCTTTCCAGGTCAGAGACCGGATGCCGGGCAGGAGAACTGAGAGGACGCCCGTTGCGTGCGGCGTCCAGCCAATTACCTAAGGTTTTGACCGAGATATCTAACTGTCGAGCTGCTTCTCCTCGACCAATGCTTTCAGCGAGTGTCACTGCCTGAGCTTTGAAGTCGTCGGTGTAACTGCGGCGGGTTTGCTGTGACATAGGTGCCTCCAAGGTTGCGATTAAAATATCGCTTCTTGGCGTCCGCTGCGAGGGAACAAGTCCA
>NZ_RWIO01000046.1:0-108045 GCF_009764655.1 Pseudomonas sp. PB105 | reverse complement strand
TTTGGGCAGGTCCAGCAGGCTGGTCAGCCGCTGGCGAGTCGTGGTGTGCGCATCCGGCACACCGCTTCGCATAAAATCCCTTGGCATCCTTTCACCTGTGAGTAGACAGAGGTGAAAGAGCCTGGGGTTAGTTTCCTTGTAATGCTGTCAGCCCATTCGCTGTTTTTTGTAGGATCCGGCTGGGCAGTTAGTTCATTGAGCTACATAGGTTTCATGCAAATGGCGCCACAACAGCGCGCCACTCGCCTGCTTCTCAAACACCACGGTGGCCCGCCGATCCGTTTGGGTGCCGCTGTCGTCCACCTGATGCTCGCGATAAGTCACTGTCGCACCGCGTGCATGCCGGTCAATCCCGGCCATTTCACTCAAGGTGATTTTCAGCCCCGGCCGCATCCCGCCCAGGCGCGTGAACAGCGCATTCACCCCGGCTGCATTGACGCGTGTGCCGGTGGCGGGAGCGATCATGCTGAATTCCGGCGAGAAGCGCGCAAGCAGGTTTTGCAAGGTGCCGTCAGGCGCAACGCCGGCAAACCATTGCTCGATCTCGATGTGGGTCTGGATGACTTCTTCGAAAAAATCGCTGTAGTCGATCATTTAAAAATTCCCCTTCAAGCCAAAGCGTTTCTTCAACACGGTTTCCAATAACCCCTTGGGCAACAACGCCGCCATCAACGGCAGCGCCCGGCTGCCATTGCCCGAGCGCAACAGGCGTGGTGGCTGCGGCTGTTGCACGGCTTTGAGCACATCCGCCGCAAACACCGTGGCAGGTGTCGGCTTGTCCTGGGAGGCCTGGCTGCGTGCGCGAATGCCTTCGCGCAATGGCCACCATGGCGATTGCTCGTTGATCAGCAACTCGGCCTGGGCCCCGGCGTTTTTGGCAAAGCGTGTATCGATGGCGCCGGGTTGTACTTCCATCACCCGTATGCCAAACGGCGCCAGTTCCATGCGCAGTGCATCGCTCAAGGCATGCACCGCCGCTTTGGAGGCGCAGTAGGCACCGGCAAACGGCGTGACCAGCACCCCGGAAACGCTGCCGATATTCACCACCAGGCCTTTGCGCTTGCGCAGCGCCGGGAACAGCGCCTGGGTGACGCCGACGATGGAAAACACGTTGGTCTGGAACTGACGCTGCATCGCCTCGGTGCCGCCGTCGAGCAGCGGGCCCATGGCGCCGTAGCCGGCGTTGTTGATCAGCACATCCAGTTCGTCCAGGTTCGCGGCCAGGGTCTGCAGGGCGGCAGCGTCATTCACGTCCAGCAGCACAGCGTGGAAGCCCGCGTCGTTGAGGGCGATCACGTCGTCTTCGCGGCGGGCGCTGGTCAATACGTCGTAGCCGGCAGCCTTGAAGGCATCGGCCAACGCACGGCCGATGCCGCTGGAGCAACCGGTGATGAGAACATTGGGCATGGATCAATCCTTTGTCAGTCCGAGAAGCTGCCTTGCAGGTGCTCGGCACGAAATTCCAGGGTTTGCGGGCGGTAGCCGGGGCGCAGCGGCGGGGTGGGCAGGCAATCGTCCCAGGTGGCGCCAGCCTGCAATTCACCGGGGCCGCGATAGCGCGGGGCAGCATAGACGTTGTCGGCGAGATTCACTGTGTCGCCGGGCGCATAGGCGGCGACGCGCCAGCGCAGTTCGGTCAGTGGTACGTCGTTGCCGTTGTTCAGGGTGAGTTTCAGCGGACGGTCGGCGGGGCAGTCCTGTGGGGCGTAGGCGATGCGCAGTTCAAGGCGCGCCAGCTGCGAGGCCTCGCGGTTGTCCAGCCAGACCACCCACACTGCGACAAAACCCAGGCCGACAGCGGCGGCCAGCGATACCGGCAAGGCTTTGGCGGGGTAGCGCAGCAGCAGGATCAGCCAGGTGATGATCAGTAGGACGCCGAAAAACATGATGACAACCTCATACGCGGATAAAACATCCTACCTGTGGGTTGGCCTTGGTGCCTATCGTGGGCATCAGTTTTCGTTTACGAAGGAACCCGATGGCGCATTGTCTCCACAGAGCGAACATAGGGAAATACAGACCGCCCAGGAGGGTAATAACCGAAGTCAGAATAAGTGAGACCCACTATGGTTGCTTCAGCTCTTATTGTGCCCGTTGTCTCCAATGTCTTGTCGTCGGTGGTGACCTCCCTCATCACTGCCCCTAAAGCGCCAGCGCAGAACGCTGCTGGAGCGTCCCGGCAAATGGACCACGCGGCGAATTCTCCTTCGTCTGGTCGCATGCGGGACCACAAACTTACAAGTTTGGGTCAAACCCTGCTGCAAGGGCCTTCGTCGCAGCTGTGTAACAGCGGTATGAATGCCAAGCATGCCAAGGGGGCGGGTATTGCCTTGGGTGGCATGGCTGCGCAAGAGGCTGGGAAAAACCTGGCCAACAGTAGTGGTACGTTGTCCAGAGTCTTGGGCGCGCTCATGACCGAGGGTGGTAAGGCGGCCCAGTTGTACGGTGCTGTCAAGTTCGGTAACGCTTGACGCAATTGACGGACGCTCTGCGGCACTGGCATTGGCGCTGGCAATGACTGAATAAAAAAGCCCCCGCCCAACCGGCTGCGGATAGGGGACGCAGTCGGCTGGACGAGGGCTTCTTGTACGACTGTTTTACTGCGCGATAGTTTTCACCGACACACCACGTTCAACCGGCGTCGAGCGACCGTAGATATCTTCAAAACGCTCGATGTCGTCTTCGCCCAGGTAGCTGCCCGATTGTACTTCTATGATCTCCAACGGGATTTTTCCCGGGTTGCGCAGGCGGTGCACCGAGGCGATCGGGATGTAGGTCGACTGGTTCTCGCAGAGCAGGAACACGTTCTCGTCGCAGGTCACTTCAGCCGTGCCGCTGACCACGATCCAGTGTTCGGCGCGGTGGTGGTGCATCTGCAATGACAGGCACGCGCCCGGCTTGACCGAGATGTGCTTGACCTGGAAGCGGCCGCCCATGTCCACCGAGTCGTAGGAGCCCCACGGACGGTAGACTTCGCAGTGGTTCTGGGTCTCGCTGCGGCCCTGTTCGTTGAGGGTGTTGACCATCTGCTTGACGCCCTGGACCTTGTCCTTGTGGGCAATCATCATCGCGTCCTTGGTTTCCACCACCACGATGTTTTCCAGGCCGATCACCGACACCAGCTTGCCGTTGCCGTGGATCATGCAGTTCTTGCTGTCCTGGATCACCACATCGCCCTTGGTGACGTTGCCGTTGGCGTCTTTATCGTTGACCGCCCACAGCGAGGCCCAGCAACCCACGTCGCTCCAACCGGCGCTCAGCGGTACGACGCAGGCGCGTTGGGTTTTTTCCATCACGGCGTAGTCGATGGAATTGTCCGGGCAGCAGGCGAAGGTGGCTTCGTCGAAGGACACGGTGTCGGCGGTCTGTTCGCTGCGTTCCAGGGTCAGCACGCAGGTGTCGTAGATGTCCGGATCGTGCTTTTTCAGCTCTTCGAGGAAGCGGCTGGCGCGGAACAGGAACATGCCGCTGTTCCAGAAGTAGCCGCCGCTTTTGACGAACTCGACAGCGCGTTTTTCATTGGGTTTTTCCACGAACTGCTCGACGCGGCTCACGCCTTCGGGCAGCAGCGAATCGTTGGTGGACTTGATGTAGCCATAGCCGGTTTCCGGACGGGTCGCCGGTACGCCGAACAACACCATTTCGCCACGCTCGGCTGCCACGGTGGCCAGGGCCAGGGCGCGTTGCAGGGCTTTCTGGTCATCGATCACGTGGTCGGCGGGCAGCACCAGCATCAACTCGTCGCGGCCTTCGTTGACCAGCATCATCGCGGTCAGGGCCACGGCCGGCGCGGTGTTGCGACCGAACGGCTCCATCAGGATGCGTTGGCATTCGAGCTTGCGCGCGCTCAACTGCTCGTTGACGATGAAGCGGTGATCCTTGTTGCAGACCACGATCGGGGTGTCCATGCCTTCGAATACCAGGCGTTCCAGGGTTTGCTGGAACAGCGTGTGCTCACCGGTCAGGGCCAGGAATTGCTTGGGGAACTGTTTACGGGAAAGCGGCCAAAGACGTGAGCCGCTACCACCGGAAAGGATTACTGGGATCATGTGTTTCTCCTTGAATCAATTTGGGTCAGAGCTACGAAGGTTTGTCGTTTCACTCTTGTTTTTGTCTCGGTCCCTGTGGGAGCTGGCTTGCCTGCGATGCAGGCGACTCGGTCTGTCAGTGACACCGAGGTGATGCCATCGCGGGCAAGCCCGGCTCCCACAGGGGAATAGTTAGCGGGTCGACACGGGGCGTTTCACCCACACTGGCGACAGGCTGCTGCCGGAACCGGTGACATACAGCACCGCTGCTTCACCGCGCTCCAGGGCAACCGGCTTCACATCGCCGACTTTCTTGTCACCGTCATACAACGCCAGGCTCACCTTCACCGGGTTGATCTCACGCTCGCCACGACCTTTGGCGGCTACCGACTTGACCACGTCGGTCTTGCCGTCAGCGGTCTTGAGGGTCAGGGCCTTGTCGCTGAGGTTCTGCACGCGCACCAGGGACTTCTGCTTGTTCTTGAACGGCGGTTCTTCGATCAGCTGAGGCTGGCCGCTGCCGCTGTTGACCAGGGTGTAGTAGTGGTCGGCGGCGAGTTTGACCGGCAGGGTCTGGCTGCCAACCTTGGCGCTGTAGTCGCCGCCCGGCATGAAGCTGAAGTCACTGCTGGCCAGTGGCGCAACCTCGCTGAGGTTGGTGTTGCCCACGGTGGCGCTGACTTCCTGGTTGCTGGCGTTGTAGATACGTACGAAGCTCGAACCTTTTGGCGCAGTAGGGCCGTAGAGCGCGGCATCGCCACCGGCGAAGGCGGACATCGATACGAAGCTCAGACCGGCAGCAATGGCCAGGGTTTTAGCGAGACGACGAGGAGTTGTAGTGAAAGTCATGTGAGTTACCTCTCTTTCAGTTTTGCGCCCGGTCGGGCGTCTCGGATTTTTGGTTTTTAACTGGGGTGTTCAGTGCCATGTTTTGTTGGCGTGAACCGGCTTGTTTAAGTTGCGCAACCCACGCAGGGTCGGCATCACCGATTTCGTTGTTCACAGGCAGATAGCGTTCAGGAAACTCCCAGATCAGCACCTGTGGCGGGCTGTTCTTGAAGTCGTCACTTTTCAGGTAGCTGAGCATCGGCAGGATCGGGCCGTGGCCGTCTTCTGCGTAGCTGACCACGTCGCTGCCCAGGGCTTGCTTGAGGGCACCGACGAAGTTCCAGTTGGGGTTGGCGCTGTAGCTGGTGCCGACCAGTGCCACTGGGGTTTCGCTGTCGCTGAACAGCGCGTCGTCGCCTTTGGTTTCGGCCAGGTGCGTGACGCGTTTTTCCAGCGGCTCTTTAGGCGGCATCAGGTTTTCAAACAGCGGGTCCAGGGGCAGGAACAGACGCAGGTCGCCTTTGTGCGGCTCGGTCTTTTCGGCCTCGGTGACAAAGCGCTGCGGCTCGCCGCTCAGCGGGGTCTTGTCGGCAATCGCCTTGGCCAACTGCTTGGCCGCGACTTCGGCACCATCCGGCGTCCAGTGGGTGTCGGTGCGCAGGAACACTTGCTTGCCGCCCAGCTTGGCCTGTTGCAACGGGCCGAGCAGGTCGGGCGCCGGGATGTTGTCGGCGGCGACACGGGCATGGAAGTCCTGGTACAGGTTGGCGTGGATGCTCGCCGGTTTCACTTCACCCAGGTGTTCCGGGTAGAGGCGCACCTTGGCCGGCACGATCGCCATCACCAGTTGGATGCCTTGGGCCTTGAGCTTCTGGCGTACGCCTTCGACCAGCGCGTAGTTGCCTTGCAGGTTCTGGTCCTCGTTGACGGCGGGGTTGAACTCCTCGTCGCTGTACAACCAATGATCGCGGCCCAGCACCACGCCGGGGCGGCCTTCATTGAACAGCTTGTAGTCCAGCGCCGCCCAGAGGTTGGTGCCGATGCGCTTGATCGGGAACTCGTCGTCGTAGTGCGTCTCGACGGCCTTGGTCCAGCGACCATTGAGCACGGTGGCCTCGGCGTTGGTGCTGAAGCCCAGAAAGCTGCGCAGCGACCAGGCGCCGAGTGCCAGCAGCAGCACCATGAACAGGCTGATATAGAGGACGCGTAATGAACGGGTCATGGTCGGCTCCCTCAGAATTGGAAGTAAAGGAACGGCGAGAAACTCTGCGCCGACAGTTTGAGAATCGACGCCACGAACAGCAGCAGCACCGCAGCGCGCATGGCGTAGCGTGGCCAGTCAGCGGTCCAGTAGGCCGGTTGCACGGCGGCGTCCTGGCCAACGGTGAAACCTGGCTGGTGGATGCTGCCGGGGTTGTCGCCCGGTACGGCCTTGATCAGGCTTGGGTCGACAGGCTTGGTTTTTTCGGCAGGGCGGTTGGTGTAGAAATCGCGCAGGCCGAAGAACGCCAGGGTTGCGTACGCCACCACCAGGGTTGCCACTTGCAGGCCGGTGAGGTTGGCGCGGTTGAGTTCCGACAGCGACCACTCGCCAAAGCTGAACATCGCACCGTACATACGGCCGGCGACGTGCAGGTTTTCGGCGCGGAAGATCACCCAGCCCATCACCACCAGCAGGAAGGTGAAGGCCCAGCGCAACACGTTGAAACTGCGCGGCGCGGTGTTCAGGCCAATGGCTTTTTCAATCGCCAGCCACATGCCGTGCCAGGCGCCCCACACGATGTAGGTGATGTTGGCGCCGTGCCACAGGCCGCCCAGCAGCATGGTCAGGAACAGGTTGCGGTAGGTGGTCAGCGTGCCTTTACGGTTACCGCCCAGGGTGATGTACAGATAGTCACGCAGCCAGGTGGACAGGCTGATGTGCCAGCGGCGCCAGAACTCGGTGATCGACTGGCTGATGTACGGCTGCTTGAAGTTTTCCATGAAGCGGAAACCCATCATCAAGCCCAGGCCGATGGCCATGTCGCTGTAGCCGGAAAAGTCGAAGTACAGCTGCGCGGTGTAGGCCAGCGCGCCGAGCCAGGCGTCGCCGGTGGTCGGGTTTTGCAGGGCGAAGCAATGGTCGGCCACCACCGCGAGGGTATCGGCGATAAACACCTTCTTGATGAAACCCTGCATGAACCGCGTGCAGCCCTCGGAGAACTTGTCGAGGGTGTGGGTGCGGTTGTTGAACTGGTCGGCCAGGTCGCGAAAACGCAGAACAGGGCCGGCAATCAAGTGCGGGAAAATCGCCACGAACGCCGCAAAGTCGATCAGGTTGCGGGTCGCCGGGGTGTCGCCACGGTACACGTCGATGATGTAGCTGATGGACTCGAAAATGTAGAACGAGATCCCGATCGGCAACAGCACGTGGGTGAGGATGAACGGCTCAAGGCCCGCCGACTTCATCATGACGTTGATGCTGTCGACGCCGAAGTTGGCGTACTTGAAGTAGCCGAGGATGCACAGATCGACGGCCACGCCGAGCAGCAGCCAGCGTTGGGCCGGCTTGGTGCGCACGCCGGCTGCACCGACCTTGAGGCCGATCCAGTAGTTCCACAGCGTGACGGCGGCGAACAGCGCCAGGAAGTCCACTCGCCACCAGGCGTAGAACACATAGCTGGCAATCAGCAGCAGCAGGTTGCGATAGCGTTGCCCGCTCAAGTAGTACAAGCCGAGAAAGATCGGCAAGAACAGAAACAGGAACACATTGGACGAGAAAACCATCCCGATCTCTCCATGTTTAACCAACAGTCAAGGGCCGCAGCCCCCCCAAACCCCCCACGAATTTCGGGGAGGGTTGTATTGCAAACTCACTGTCGAAACCGGCTTCAAATGTGGGAGGGGGCTTGCCCCCGATGGCGGTGTAACAGTCGCCGTTGCTATCGGGGGCAAGCCCCCTCCCACATTTTTTATTCACCGCGTTTCGTCAGGAACCTTTGTTGCCTTTTTCGTGCGCCGGGTCGTAGACCTTGGTCAGGTCACCCCCCAGGCGGAACGTCTTGAACGGCTGCATCCCATGCTTGCGCTCCACCACATCCGGGGCGCAGGTGTAGAGGGTGCAGAAGGGTTCGAGCCAGGCGAATTTCATGTCCTGCTTCAAATCCTTCATGTCCTGCTCTTTGCCGTTCTTCTGCTCGAAGATCTCCGGGTCCTTGACCCCGGCCAGCACTTTGTCGCCCAGGCGCTTGAGCGCGCTGTTGTTTTCCTGGCGCAGGTCGACACCGTTGACCAGGGCAAAACTGGCGATCATCGACAGTGGCGGCAGGGCGTAGTTGTGGTACGACAAGGCCCGCTGCTGACGCTTCAATTCGTTGGGCAGGAAGCCCTGGTCGTCGACCTGGTTCACGCCGACTTTGTATTCCTTCACCGCCCAATCAAACAGGTCGCGACGGTTGGTGGCGATGGACGTCGCCATCACCGACCAGGCGGCCCAGTAGGAGTGGTTGTTGGTTTTTTCCAGGGGCAGGTTGTCCCAATCGCTCACCACCTGATCGGCCAGTTTGTTGAACCAGGCTTCGATCAGTTGGGCTTCCTGCGGGTGGTTGGCCAGCGGGTGCGAGTCGGAGAACTTCAGGCGCACATAGGCCGAGGCCATGCTGCCCAGCGCCCATTTGCGCATGGACTTGCCGGTGTGGTTGAAGTCCTTGGACATCAACGCGTCAGCCTTGGCCCACGACACCAGCCAGTTCAGCGTGCATTCAAGCTGCTCCGGGCGGCCGTCGCGCATGAACTGCATCACGCGCTTGCTGGTGTCTTTTTCCAGCTTGGTGATGTCGGCGGTGCTGTCACGAAAGGCCTTTTCCGACTGCACGTTCAGCGTCGAACGGGCCTTGTCGGAGCCTTCGTACTTGCTGCGAAATTGCAGCGGGCCGGTGTACGGCGTCGGCATGCTGTCGCAATCATTTTTGAAGTTGCCGGTCTTGAACGCTTCGATCGGTGCGAAATAGCCCTGGGGCGGACGCAGTGGCGCGGCGGCGTTGGCTGCGCCGGCAAAGATCGCCAGGCCGAGCAACGATGGAATCAATAACTTCTGCATAAGTAACCTCATTGCCCCGTTGATGCAGTCTGTTGACCACCGGCGGCGAATACGTTGCGTGTGCAAATTTTCGCTTCGACCTTCTGCGCCGCAGCGCCCGCTTCGGGGCCCTGCACTTCCACGGCCAGCAAGTTCTGCGAGGCCCAGTCTTCATCGGTGCGCAGTTCAAAGGCGAAACGCCCGTCTGTATCGGATGTTTCGGGTTTCTCGATCTTGATGTCCTCGTGGCGCCCGTTCATGTACCAGAGGGTGGCTTGCAAGGTTTTCACCGACGGATCGGCGAAGCGGATATCAACCTGATGGTTGGCGTTGCGCAGGTCTTTGTTCGAACTGTTAACCATCAATTCGTTCTTGCCGGGTTTCAACGTCGTGCTGGCGCTCATCTGCGCGGTCTTGCCTTCGCAGCCGTTGTCCAGCAGCGACATCATCTGGCGGTAGATGGTCTCCTGGTCCAGGCGGTACAGCGGCGAGAACTCCCAGATGAGGATTTTCGGCGGGGTTTTCTGGAATTCGTCGCTGCCCAGGTACTGGATCATCGAACCTTCCAGGCCACCGCCGGGGAAGGCGACGTTGAGGATGTCGGCACCGATTTCCTGTTCCAGGAAGCCGGCGAAGTTGTAGTTCTTGCCGCTGTGGCTGGTGCCCACCAGGGTGATCTGCGGGTTGCCGGAATCGCCGAACAGGTCGCCGTCACCGGCTTCGCCCTTGGGCTCGGTGGTGAACTGGTCCATGTACTGGATCGCGTAGCTGGTGCCGCACAGCTGCCCGGCCATGTTGTGCAGGGTGCCGGTCTTGCCCATGCGCCCGGAGCGCTTGGTCTCGAATTCACGCTTGGGAATATCGGCAAACTCAGGCATGGCACGCACTTTGGCGCCGACGATCTTCGCGGTGCGCTGGGCGCCGTATGGCGTCCAGTGCTGGTCGCCACGGAAGTAGAAATCGTGGGCCGGCAGTTCATCCGGCAGTTGCTCATTGGTCAACGGCGACAGGTCCGGCACCACGTAGCCCATCTTGGCGAAACGACCGAGCATGGTTTTGTAGTTGCCCAGGGCCTTGTCGAAGTCGAACTTGGCTTTCTCTTCGGGGTTGAGCTTGTTGCGGTTCACCAGGCCACGGGTCGGCTGGTAGACCACCACCAGTTCCACGCCCTTGGCCTTGAACGCATCGTGCAGCTGTTGCATGCGCTTGTAGCCGGCGGGGCTGGTGTCGAATTCGGTGCGCAGGTCTTCCTGGGTGCGGAACAGCCAGTCGCCCTGGGCTTGTACCAGGGTGGTGAAGTTCTGCTGGTAGCGCGTGGTGTAGTTCTTTGCGTCATGGGCGGCCGGGCACAGGCTGCAGCACGGCTCGGCGGTGAAGGTCGGAGCCTTCAGCTCGTCGGCGCGTACGCCCTGGCTGGCCGCGAGCAGGCCGAGGGTCAGACCCGAGAGGCTCAGCAGTTTGATCATGTGTGGGTGCATAAGGGTCATCCTCAGTCCTGCATTTCGGTCTGGCGTTCGACAGGGTCGATCAGCACGGCTTTCTGCTGGCGCACCAGCAGGTCGAGAATTTCTTCCTGGCGCTCGCCAAGAACGCCGGAGAAGCTGATGCCGCTGGATTTGGTCGGCGCCAGCATCGACACGCGGTACAGCTCGATGCTCAGCGGCGAGTCGATGGACAGCGGCCCGCTGCCGTTACCGGCCAGCTCACCGCCGACCACGATCAGCGAGACCTTGGCGTCGAACGGGTCGAGGGCGATGTCGCGGTCGGTGTCGGTCAAATCCTTGATGTGGCCGTAGACGCCGGTCAGGCCGTTGGCCATCGAGGTGTTTTCGTACAGCTTGATGTTCACGCTGTTGCGCACCCGAATGCCGTGGCGACGGTTGCTGATCACCTTGTTGCCCCACAGCAGGTTATCGCCGCTCTCATAGAGCGTGATGCCGTCGGTGTGGTTGCGGTAGAACTCGTTGTCAGCCACCACGTTGTTCACGCTGTTACGGTCCAGTACCAGGCCCGAGAGCTTGTTGTCGTAGCTGCGGTTATTGAAGATGAAGCTGTCGTTCACTTCCCGGGAAATGATGATGCCGTGCTTCTTCTTGGTGCCGTAGACGGTGTTGTCCGCGATGATCAGGCCGTGGGAACGGTCGTGGGGGTCAATGCCGTAGACGATGTTGTCTTTGTAGGTATTGCCCTTGATCACAAAGCCCGTGGTCTCGTAGCAATAGAAGCCGTACCACATGTCCGAGAACTCGGAATCGATGATCCAGCCGGTCGGTTCCGCGCGCTTGAGCACCTTGGCCATGTTCGGCGTGTACTGGGAAATACTCACCCCGTACGACTTACTGTTGGCGTAGCCGAAGCTGGCCATCTTGGTCTTGGAGATGTAGGTCTCGGTGCCGCCCCAGGCCAGCAGGAACGGGCGGAACTCCTTGGGCGACTTGAACAGCGCCGGGCCGTTGGCCTTCTCGTCCCAGCCGGTGACTTTGGTGTCACGCACAAACAGCTGGCCGTCGTTGATCAGGAACGAACCGGCCTGCTGGGACAGGCGCAGCTCCTGGGTCTTGTTGTCGATGTCCAGGATGCCCTTGCGCCCGACCACGATCGGCAACTTGGCCAGGAATACGCCCGGCGAGGTTTCGCTGAAGTACTGCTTGGGCACTTTGCCCAGCAAGTCCTTGAGGTTCATGTAGCCGTCGTCGACAAAAATCGCCTGGGGAATGCCGTGCTGGCGCACCACCCATTCGGCCATCTTGTTGTCGCCGCCGATAAAGTCCTTGAGGGCGTCTTCCTGCATCATGCGGCGGATGCTGATTTTGCCGGGCTTGCTGCGCACGATCTTCTTTTCCATCGCGGCGGCGGTGTAGCCCGACAGGTCCGGCAGGGCCGGCTTGGCCATTTCCAGCGGCGCGGTGGGCGGGCTGGAAATGGTGTAGGTCTTGGCCTGTTGCAGTTCCTTGGCGATGGTCGGCGCCTTGGCCGGCGTGTCTGCCAGGGCCGAGGCGCTGGCCAGCAGCATGGCCGCGACGAGCAGGCTTTGAGGATTCATGGCGCAGGCTCCCATCAGAATTTCCAGACCACGTCGACAAAGGCGCGGTGCATGTAGGAGTCGACATTGCTGCCATAGGCGTCGCCCGGTTTGAACACGCCGGCACGGAAACGCACCAGGGCCGAGGGTTCGTCAACCGACTGGCTGAGCGCGGCCGGCAGCAGGCCTTTCTTGAAGTACTTGGTGACGACCAGGTCCATCTCCTGACCCAGATCTTTCTTGCCGTCGGCCAGTGGCAGGGAGGTGCTGGCGATAATGTCACCGGCGGCGTCGGTGGTGTTATCCAGCGCGGCGATGCCGTTGCTGCTCACCGGCTTGTTGCCGTCCACGCGCCAGAACTTGTGGTAGACCAGGCTGGCGTCGTAGTCCTCGCGCAGCTGCCAGGAACCGAACAGGCTCATGGACTGCATGTTGTTCATCTCGCCGCGAAACGCTTCGCCGAAGCGGTGCACGCGGGACTGGGTGCCAGTCCAGTTCGAACGGTTGCTTTGCAGGCCGTTCTGCTCGTAGTCGGCGCTGGCGCGGGCGTAGGCCGCACCCACTTGCCATTGCGGGTCGAGGCGCAGACGCACGCCGATATCGGTGGCCCAACCACTCAGGTCGTCGCTGTTCTTGGCCTGGTCGGGACGGGTGCCGTCAGACTTGAGCGCGTTGACCTTGTCGCGATCACCGCGCATGCCCGTGATGCTTGCCCAGTAGTTGACGGTGTTGGTGTTGCGCCAGTTATAGGCGTCGCTGTTGGCTTCGATGCCGAGCCAGGTCAGGTCGCCGTTCTCGCGTTTGTCCAACGAGTCGGTCGGCTGGCCGGGTTCCGGGTAGTCGAGCTTGCCGTTGTCATGGGTGTGGTGACCACGCAGGCCGATCCATTGGCCGGGCGTCCACTGGTAGGCGGCGTCGGCGTAGAGGTGCTGGCGGTCCTTGTCGACGGGCGCCAGTTCCTTGAGGTCGGTGCGGTATTCGCTGAAGCGTTCGGCGACGCCCACGTTGGCTTTGAGCAAGGTGGTGTCGAAGGTCCAGTTCAGCGCTTCGATGTTGGTGTCGCGCCATTGGCCGTCGTCATTGCGCAGGCGTTGGCGGCCGAGCTTGAGGATCTCGCCAGGGTAGGGCGTGAAGCCGCTGTAGCCGACCCAGAACTCGCGCATCGCCAAGTAGTTTTTCTTGGTCTTGCGATCGTTGTTGGTGGTTTGCTGGTTTTCGTCATCGGCCGACTGTTGCAGGGTGTCGGTCTCGATGATGTCGCTGGAGGCAACCGCCTGGCCCATCGCATAAGCGCTCCAGTTGCCGCTTTCGCCGTAGATCCACGGGCGCAGGTCGATACCGACGCCGTTGACGTCGCCGCCTTTTTGCGTGCCCAGGTCGCGGTCATCTTCGGACTGGCCGGTGATTTTCACTTCCAGGCCGAAGTTCTTGGCTTCGGTCAGCGCGGCCAGGGTCGGGCACGACCACAGCAGGGCAAAGGTCAGGCCAATGCCGGCCTTGACGAATGGGTTGAGCTTCATAGGGATTCCTCGCCGTCTTCTTCTTCATCCAGGGCGTGCAGTTGCAACGAGCTCTGGGCCAGGGTGCCGCGAGTGGCCAGTTCCTGTTGCACCAGGCGTTGGCCTTGGGCGCGTTGTTCCGGCGTCAGGGGCGCTTCGAGCTGGGTGGCCAGCTCAACGGCTTCCGGGGTGTCCTGGGCTTTGGCCAATTGGCTGAAGACATAGGCGTTCAATGGGTCGGGCTTGGTGCCCTTGCCTTGGGAAAACAGTTGGGCGATGGCGAAGTCGGCGCTGTTCTGGCCGTTGCGCGCAGCGGTCAGCAGGTGGTCCAGGGCTCTTTGCGGGTAGACCTTGCCCAGGTAGCCACGGCGGTAGATCTGGCCGAGGTAGTAATCGGCGGCCACTTCACGGCCCACGGCTTTTTCGAAATGCGCTTCGGCGGCCTTGGCATCTGCCGGGACCCACTTGCCTTCGTAGTAGAGCTTGCCCAGGAGCAATTCGGCGCGCGGCTGGTCGGCGGCGCGGCCGTTGTCCAGGTACTTCATCATCTGGTCGACGTCGCCCAGTTCCGGGAAGTCGTAGAGCAGCTGCGCCAGGCTGACCCAGGATGCCGGGTAGCCAGGGGCGATTTTTTCCAGCAGGGCCTGGGCGGTTTTTTCGTCCGGCGTGCCGAGGGTGGCATCGCCCAGCACACGAGCGACGCTGTCGACACGCTGGGCGGTGACGGTGCCACGGCTGTAGCCGGCTTCCATCTGCTTGAGCAACTCGGCCTGTTTTTCCGGCGCGGCTTGCTTCTGATAAACCGTGGCCAGTTCGACGTAGCAGATGTCGGTGGTGTTCAGCGCGGCTTTGCAGATGCGCTCCACATCATCGAGGTGCTGGTCGTAGGTGTCCTGGGTGCGATACAGCAGCACTTGGGCCAGGCCGGCTTCCGGATAACCGGCGGCCTGCCATTTACTGATCTGCTGCTGGGCGTTCACATTCGGGAAGCTGTGCGGGTATTGCAGGTACAGCATCGCCAGCGGAATCAGGGTGTTGCCTTCACCATTGGCAAAGGCTTTTTTCAGCAGGCCTTCGGCTTCATGGTGCTCGGCTTCGGTGGCGCCAGGCTTGGCCACCAGCAGGCGGCCGAGGCGCGCCTGGGCGCGCGGCGAGGTGTCCGCCGCGGCACGGTAAGTGGCTTCGGCCTGTTTGATTTGCGCCGGATCGCGGGTGCCTACCTGGATATCGGCCAGGCCCACTTGGGCCTCGCTGTAACCCAGGTCTGCCAGTTGCTGGTAATTCTGCTGCGCGGTGGCCGTGTCGCCACGCTTGAGCGCTTCATTGGCCAGGCGTTGGTCGGGCAGGCCGGCGCAACCGGCGAGGCTGACCGCAAGGGCCAGCGCGCAATAGGCCGAGGCGAAGTGCGATCTGCTTTGTGTGGGAGCTGGCTTGCCTGCGATGGTATCGGCGCGGTGCAACTGATGTACCGAGTCGCCTGCATCGCGGGCAAGCCCGGCGCCCACATGGGTCGGTGTTGTTATTGAGATAGGGTTCACAGGCATGTCCTCGCTTACAGACCGTGCGCCATGGCTTTATCGATCAGCCAGTTCAGCGATGGGCCACGGTCGCTGGTGACTTCCACCGGGCGGCCGGCGAAGGCGCTGTCCAGCGGGGCATCAGGCTTGATCTGGACGCGGATGTCGGAGGACAGGTCGGCGCTGTTCAGGCTGGTGCTGCTGACGATGGTGCCGGTGCGCACCTGGTCTTCGTCGGCGACCTGGAAGCTCACTGGCGTGCCTGGGCGCACGTCGCCGAACTGGCGATAAGTGAAGCGTGCTTCCACATTGGCCGGGGCGCCGCGTGGCACCAGTTGGAAGATCACATCGCCTTTGCTGGCGTACTGACCGTCGGCGACCATTTGCTGGGCGACCACACAATCACACGGCGAAGTCAGGGTGCCGGTCATTTGCTTGCCGAACAGCTCTTCGACCTTGGCCGGTTGCAGTTGGTCTTCGTCCAAGTGGCCCTTGAGCACATCCAGCATGCTGGTGCTGAAGGTCGCCAGTGGCGCGCCTTTGGCGGCAATCGCGTCACCTTTGAGCAGGCTCTGCACGGTGCCGTCGCGCGGCATGGTCACGTTCATGCCGGGCACGCTCACCAGGCCGGCCTGGGCGTGGCTGACGAAGTACATGCCGTACACCGACTTGAAGACAAACCCGAACGCCGCCAGACCAACGATGAAGATACCGGCGCTGAACACCACGGCGCGCAGGCGACCGAACGCGGTCATGCCGCTGCCGCTGTCCTTGACCTTGCGTGCCTTGGTGAAGTTGTCGCGTTGCAGGGTCGCCAGCACGTCGCCCATGGACACGATGTCGCCGGACAAGTGCGACGTGATCAGGTGGCGCAGGGTCGAGATATCCTGTGGCTCCAGGTTCTGGAACTGGCAACCAGTGCGGCCGCTCTGGCGGTCGTAGGAGCGAATCTGCAACTCGACGTCCATCGCCAGGCCGAGGTTATCAATCACGAACTGCAGGCGGCCCTTGTGCACTTCGCCAACGTTCAGCGGTTGGGTCGCAGTGAATGCCAGGCCGCCGGCGGAGAGGTCGATCACCCGCGCTTCGGTGGGTTTGCCGTCATTGCCGAAAAAGCGCAGTTTGGCCGGGATTTTGACCCGTGCGTGTTGGCGCTGGGCTTCGGATTCGTGGACAACGTTGACGTTTGCTTGGCTATTCATCAGGTGTATTCCTAAGTTAATTCAGGCTTGGCAGGTTCAGACCATCATCAGCAAAACGGCGACGAAGATGCTGCCGGCGGAGAAGGTCATGGTCCGAGACGACCAGGTGTTGAACCAACGTTGAAAGCTGGCCAAATCGCGGGTCAGTTTGGTGTCCTGGCGGGTCCAGGACTGTTGATCAAGGCGGAAGAACACGTAGATCTTCACCAGCGCGCCCATGATCTGGTTGTAATAGAGAATCGCCGGGTAAGCCGGGCCGATCTTGTGGCCGGAGCACGACAGCAGCAGCGTGAGGATCAGGCGGGTGATGCCGATCCACAGCAGGTACGCGAGGATGAACGCGCCGCCGTATTTGAAGGTGGCGATGATCGCCACGGTCAGGCCGAGCAGGGAGGTCCACATCGACACGCGCTGGTCGAACAACACCACGCTGGTGAACAGACCGAGGCGGCGTACGCCCAGGCCCAGGGCGCGGGAGTTCTGGCGCAGGTTGTTGCCGTACCAGCGGAACATCAGCTTGCGGCTGGCCTTGATAAAGCTCTTTTCCGGCGGGTGTTCCACGGTGTTGATCGCGGCATCCGGCACGTAGAAGGTGTCGTAGCCCAGGCGCATCAGACTGAACCAGCTGGACTTGTCGTCGCCGGTGAGAAACTTGAAGCGGCCCAGGCGCCAGTGTTGCAGCGAGTCACTTTCCACGTCGGCGATAAAGCCCGGGTCGGTCACGACGCTGGCACGGAACACCGACATGCGCCCGGTCATGGTCAGCACGCGCTTGGACAGGGCCATGGAGCACATGTTGATGTGGCGCTGGGCGAAGCGCAGTTTGTGCCACTCGCTCATGATGTAGCCGCCGCGCACTTCACAGAACTCGTTGGTGGTCAGGCCGCCGACATTGCCGAACAGCTGGAACCACGGCACCGTCTTGCGTACTACGCCTTCGGCGAGCACGGTGTCGCCATCGATCACCGCCACGACGGCGCGGTCGTCCGGCAGGTGGCGGGAGATAGCGCGGAAACCGAAGGCCAGGCCGTCACGCTTGCCGGTGCCGGCGATGCGCACGAAGTCGAGCTTGACGTGGTCCGGCGGGTTCATCTTTTCCCAGAGGCTCTTGACCAGCAGCTCATCGGACATTTCCACCAGGGAGCAGACCACGGTGGTGGGGAAGCCGCATTCGATGGCCTCGCGGATCACCGAGCTGTAGACCTGCGCGGTGGTCAGCGCATCGATCCGGAAACTGGTAACCATCAGGAACACATGGGATGGGTCGGCGGCCTTGCCCAGCTTGCGCACTTTACGGCGCAGGTGCGGGTAGACCACGTACAAAAACAGCATGCCGCGAAAGAAATGCGTAGCACCCATCGAGTAGCGCCAGATACCGACGGCGCCAATCAGGAAAATAAAATTCTTCGACTCGGAGTCGAACGTACTCGCCGGCAACAGCAAGGCGAGACCCATCAGCAGGCTCAGAAAGAACAGCCAGCCGGCGGATTGGAGCAGTACGTGTTTTAACTTGGACATAAGCGTCATCCGAAGGTGAAGAAGGCTCCGGCTGCACCTGCTGGGGATCAGGACAGGTGCAGCGCGGAACTTGCCGTTGCTGTTACCAGCAAATGCCTTCGGTGCGACCGGTCGTGCAGGTCGCCTTGGACATGAAGCCCACCAGGTCGATCACTTGCTTGCCGTGCGGTGCGTTCTGCGCCAGGGCGCGGAATTTCTCGTCACGGTTGCCCAGGATGATCACGTCGGAGTTGTTGATCACGTCGTCGAAGTCCGAGTTGAGCAGGGACGACACGTGCGGGATCTTGCCTTCGATGTAGTCCTTGTTCGCACCGTGGACACGGGCGTACTCGACGTTGCTGTCGTAGATGCTCAGGTCGTAGCCCTTGCCGATCAGCATTTCCGCGAGTTCTACCAGCGGGCTTTCACGCAGGTCGTCGGTGCCGGCCTTGAAGCTCAGGCCCAGCAGGGCGACTTTGCGCTTGTCGTGGCTGGAAACGATGTCGAAGGCGTTCTGCACCTGGGACTCGTTGCTGCGCATCAGCGAGTTGAGCAACGGCGCTTCCACGTCCAGGGAGCTGGCGCGGTAGGTCAGGGCACGCACGTCTTTTGGCAGGCACGAGCCGCCGAACGCGAAGCCTGGGCGCATGTAGTACTGGGACAGGTTGAGGGTCTTGTCCTGGCAGACTACTTCCATCACTTCACGACCATCGACGCCGACGGCCTTGGCGATGTTGCCGATCTCGTTGGCGAAGGTCACCTTGGTGGCGTGCCACACGTTGCAGGTGTACTTGATCATCTCGGCAACGGCGATGTCCTTGCGGATGATCGGCGCGTCGAGTTCTTCGTACAGCGACTGCAGGACATCGCCGGAGGCTTTGTCGAACTCGCCGATGACGGTCATCGGTGGCAGGTCGTAGTCGGCGATGGCGGTGGATTCACGCAGGAATTCCGGGTTGACCGCGACACCGAAGTCGACGCCGGCTTTCTTGCCGGAGCAGTCTTCGAGAATCGGGATGACCACGTTGGCCACGGTGCCCGGCAGCACGGTGCTGCGCACCACTACGGTGTGGCGGGTGGCTTTGTCACGCAGGACAAAACCGATTTCGCGGCACACGGCTTCGATGTAGTCGAGTTCCAGGTCGCCGTTTTTCTTGCTCGGCGTGCCGACGCAAATCATCGACAGGTCGGTATCGCGGATGGCTTCGGCGAAGTTGGTGGTGCCGCGCAGTCGACCGGTTTCGATACCCTGGCTCAACAGCTCGCCCAGACCCGGTTCAACGATTGGCGATTTGCCAGCGTTGATAAGGTCGATCTTATCCTTGGAGATGTCTACGCCGACCACTTCGTGGCCACGGGCAGACAGGCAACCGGCACACACTGCGCCAACGTAACCTAGACCAAATATGCTGATGCGCATCGCATTTACCTCTTTGTCATTCAAGACTGTGTTAAACATGCCAATTAATGGCCGGAGTTCATGTTTGCAAGCGTCACTGATGCCACGAAAGTTGGGCGAATAGACGCCGACTTACCGCGTACAGGCATGTTAAATAGTGAGTGGCTAACTAGTGCACTCAAGTTGTGCGCAACGTGGCCTTGTTGTTGGGACCTGCCCTCAAATGCAGCCGGCCTTCCTGGGAGAAGGGCCTGGCGCCAGTGCCGCAGGGCTTTGATAGAGGCTGCAAACCTTTAAATATCAATGCCTTGGGTTGACTCACTGACCATTAGGGGAGGTTTGGCCCTGGCCTTACAGGGAGAAGCAAATCATCCTTGTCGCCGCTCTTGATTAATCGGTTGGCAATATGACCAATGAGTCAAAGTTCAATGTGACAACTTCGCTACTTCCGTTGGTCGCCATGTAAGTCATCTCTTACAGAATCAGAGAATTTCGTTACCGGTGGTATGAGCCGTGCTTTTGGACGAAGTTCCAGACCGCCTATCCCGAGCGTGGAAATTTCTTGAAATATTAACCGAGATGGCACTGGTACTATATTGATAGCACTTGCTATTTGAGCCAGTAGTTACAGGGAGTTGGCGCGGTGGGATAGTTTTGTGCCACTAGTGTTTAAAAAAAGTGGTGCCACTACGAAAAAAAATCGGAAATGTCGAGTGAAATAAATGTTAGGGATGTGTCTGGATTTTTTTTGACGCCATAAATTTGACGATTCATGGTGGGAAATGCGGACAAAAATGTGGGAGGGGGCTTGCCCCCGATTGCAGCGGATCAGCCAAGTTATCTCTGGCTGACACACCGCCATCGGGGGCACGCCCCCTCCCACATTTGGATCTCATTGTCTGAAAGAAGGCTGCGAGGCCTTATTCCGGTGCGTGATCGCGCAAAAACACCAGGTTGTCCGGTTTGGACTGCTCCGCATTGAAGCGATAGCCCTGCACATCGAACTGCTTGAGCTTGGCCGGATCGTTGATGCGCTCCTCAATCACGAAGCGGCTCATCATGCCCCGGGCTTTTTTCGCGTAGAAACTGATGATTTTGTAGTGGCCGTTCTTGAAGTCCCTGAACTCGGTATTGATGATCCGTGCCTTCAGGGCCGTGCGCTTGACCGCCGAGAAGTATTCGTTGGATGCCAGGTTGAGCAGTACATCATCGCCTTGCTCGGCCAGGGCTTCGTTGAGCCATTCGCTGATGCGCGTGCCCCAGAATGCGTACAGGTCCTTGCCACGGGCGTTGGCCAGTTTGGTGCCCATCTCCAGGCGGTACGGCATCATCAGGTCCAGCGGGCGCAGCAGGCCGTAGAGGCCCGAGAGCATGCGCAGATGGTCTTGGGCGTAGCTGAAGTCGGCATCGCTGAACGTCTCGGCATTGAGGCCGGTATATACGTCGCCCTTGAACGCCAGCAGCGCCTGCTTGGCGTTTTCCGGAGTGAAGGCCGGCGTCCAGCTGCCGAAACGTGCGGCGTTGAGGCCGCCGATTTTGTCGGAAACGTGCATCAGCTCACTGATTTGCGCCGGGCTCAGCTCGCGCAATTGTTCGATCAGCTCCTGGGAGTGGTCGAGGTATTGCGGCTGGGTGAAGCGTGGGGTCGCCGGTTTTGACTCGAAATCGAGGGTCTTGGCGGGGGAAATCACCGTCAGCATGAAGTCGTCTCCTGTAATCGTGGGGGGATTCTAGGGGCTGGGGCGGTTTGACTCCACCTATGATGCCGATAGGCGCGATCCGCTATAGTGGCCGACGACTCTGGAGAGGGAGACCCTGTGTGCGAATAGCACTGTTATTGGCCGCGTGCCTGTTAAGCCTGAACGCCCATGCGGCGCCGACGGACGTCGCCAGCCTGGACCGTGGCACCTGGCCCGAAAAACTCAGCAGCCCTGCGCTGTTCGACGTCGCCTCGCGCGCCGAAATCCTGATGTTCGCCCGCAGCCTGCTCGCCAGTGAGTCCTTGGGCGACGCAGCGCTCAAACAGCGCCTGGGCCTGAAGATCATCAACCAGGCCGTCATCGACGACCTGCGCCGCCAGCTCTGGCAACGCTTGCTGGAAAACTACACCGTCGCCCAACAGAGCTGCGAGGTGGATGCCTCGTTCTGCTACCTGGTGGAAAACATGGACGACCTGCGCGAACAGGCCGGCAAGTTCGAAGTCAGCGAAGACTCCTTCTATATAGGCTGGTCCGCCCCCAGCCATACCTTCCACGAACGCTACCTGGACGAACTGCTGCGCAAAGCCGCGTTGTTCCCGCAGATCAGCAGCGAAGTTGCGCGGTTCGGCGACCATGAACGTAACGGCGACGAGTTCAACGACCGTCTGTTCCTGCTGACCTTCGACGGCGGCCCGGCGCCGGTCAGTGGCAATACCGACTGGCTCGCCGACTACCTGCGCAAGCAGAAGATGAACGCCACCTTCTTTGCCCTCGGCAGCAGCCTGCAAACCCGCGTAGAGCGCAGTTCCGCCGCTGAGGTGGAGGCGTTGTACCAGGGCCAGTGCGTCGGCACCCAAGGCTGGCAGTACCGGTCCCATAGCCATTGGGTCGACTGGCAAAGCTCCATCACCCGCAGTGCCGCGCTGGTGCAGAACCTGATGCCGGAAAACTATGTGCCGCTGTTCCGCCCGCCCTATGGACAGCGTCGTGCGGACAGCCAGGGTTTTTTCCAGCAGCAGGGCTTGCAGGTGGCATTGTGGGACATCGATTCCCAGGACGAGCCGGGCAAGCTCAAGGCCGATGAGTCGATGCAGCGCGTGCTCACGCTGATGCTGCTGTGGCGCAAAGGGGTGATTGTATTCCACGATACCCAGGACAAGGCGCGGGTGGCATTGCCTCTGTTGCTACAGGCAACGGCGCAGAGTGGCTTGGGTTGGCAGGACTGCCGGGAAGCCTTTCGTTAAAAATATGAAGTGCCTGCCCCTGTTGGGTTTAAGGCGAAATGGGGGTGATTTTGTGCGACGTTTCGAGGCAGGCGGACTTCCGACTTTAACGGGGTGCATGGCACTCGGCTAGTGCTATTCGTCATCCTGAAAAATAAACTTCAAAAAAGCGTCAAAGTGCTTTTTTCTGTCATGGGTTTTGCGGTATTACGAAGTCAGATCGCCGAAACCTGCACCACAGGTGGCGTCTTCCAAGACTCCTTTTGCGGTGTGTTCGGCGGTCAATCGAGGCGCAGCACTGTCGTGGTATTGCGTCGACTGGCTCCCACAAAGGTGACCGAGTATGGATGATCATGGACGCACCCCTTCTTCCGACCAGCCAATCCTTTATGTGCTTGATACCAACGTACTGATCCACGATCCAAACGCACTGCTTAACTTCGAAGAACACCACGTCGCCATCCCGATGATTGTGCTTGAGGAACTCGACAAGCTCAAAAGTGGGCACCACAGCGTTGCCGCCGAATGCCGCCAGGCCATCCGCCTGATCGACAAGACCCTGGGCGAAGCCTCACCCGAGGATGTTGAAGTCGGCGTGCCGATCCAGCGTGGCAAAAGCGGGCCCAAGGGCTTGCTGTCGATCCTGATGAGCAAGCGCAGCGAGCCCAACAGCCTGCTGCCGGAAAACCTCAACGACAACAAAATCATCAACCAATTGATCGACCTGCACGCGCGCGACAAGGACCTGCGCCTGGTGCTGGTGACCAAAGACATCAATATGCGCCTCAAGGCCCGAGCGTGCGGGATTGCGGCCGAGGACTACAGCACCGACCAACTGGTCGATGACGTTTCAATGCTGTCCCGGGGTTATCACACGGTGACCGGCTCGTTCTGGGACCTCGTGAGCAAGGTCGAAACCCGTCAGGACCACGGCCGCACCTGGCATCAGGTGCAACTGATCGACAACCTGCCGGCCGTGCACATCAATGAATTCATCATCGACGAACAGGGTTTTGTAGGCTGGATCAAGGAGATTCAGGTCGACAAGCTGCTGATCCTCGACCTGCATCAGGAACCCCTGCTACACCAGGAAGCCTGGGGCCTGAAACCGCGTGACATCTACCAGAGCCTGGCGCTGTACGCGCTACTCGACCCGGACATCCACCTGGTCAATCTGACCGGCGCCGCGGGTTCCGGTAAAACCATCCTCGCCCTGGCCGCTGCTATCGAGCAGACCATGGTGACCAAACGCTATCGCCGCATCATCGCGACCCGCAGCGTGCAGGGCCTGGACCAGGAAATCGGTTTCCTGCCCGGCACCGAAGCGGAAAAAATGGAGCCGTGGTTGGGGGCGATCACCGACAACCTCGAAGCCTTGCACATGGATGACGAAAACACCCATGGCAGCGTCGACTACATCCTCAGCAAAGTGCCGTTGCAGTTCAAATCCCTCAACTACATCCGAGGTCGCAGCTTCCAGCAAAGCCTGATTTTGATTGATGAATGCCAGAACCTCACGCCGCACCAGATGAAGACCATCATCACCCGTGCCGGCGCCGGTTCAAAAGTGGTGTGCCTGGGCAACCTGGCGCAGATCGACACCCCTTACCTGTCCGCGACCAGCTCCGGGCTGACCTACCTGACGGAACGCTTCAAAGACTTCCCCAACGGCGTGCACATTGCGCTGCAAGGGGTGCCTCGCTCGATTCTGGCCGAATACGCCGAATCCCATCTGTAAACGCGGTCACTGTGGGAGGGCGCTTGCTCCCTCCCACATGGTTTACACTCGCGGCTCCTGATCAGGAGTATCGCTGTGCTGACTCATCTCGATTCCCAAGGTCGCGCCCATATGGTCGACGTCACCGACAAGTCCGTGACGTTCCGTGAGGCGGTGGCTGAAGCGCGGGTGCGCATGTTGCCAGGCACCCTGCAAATGATTGTCGACGGCGCCCACCCCAAGGGCGACGTGTTTGCCGTGGCCCGCATTGCCGGGATCCAGGCTGCCAAGAAAACCAGTGATCTGATCCCGCTGTGTCATCCGTTGATGCTTACCGGCGTCAAGGTTGAACTGAGCGCCGATGGTGTGGACGCCGTGCATATCGTGGCGCGCTGCAAACTGTCCGGGCAGACCGGCGTAGAGATGGAAGCACTGACCGCTGCCAGTGTCGCTGCACTGACGATCTACGACATGTGCAAGGCCGTGGATCGCGGCATGACCATCGAAAGTATTCGCCTGCTGGAAAAACTGGGCGGCAAGAGCGGGCATTTCAAGGCGGATCAAGTATGAGCATTAACGTACTGTTTTTTGCGCGCTATGCCGAAGCGGTGGGCTTCGATTCGCTGGAGATGGAAGGTGAGTTTGCCACCGTTGATGCCGTGCGCCTGGCGCTGGCCGGTGACCCCGAGTTCGCAGTCCTCAACGAGACGAGCCTGATGTGCGCCCGCAACGAGGAGTTGTGCAGCCTCGACGAACCGGTGCAAGCAGGCGATGAAGTCGCGTTTTTCCCGCCCGTGACCGGAGGCTGAGCATGGCCATCCGTGTGCAGGTCCAGGCGTTTGATCCCGGTGCCGAAGTCAACGCCATGCACGCGGCCAACGTGGGCGTGGGCGCGGTGGTGAGCTTTGTTGGTTATGTGCGCGACTTCAATGACGGCCGCGATGTGTCGGGGATGTTCCTGGAGCATTACCCCGGCATGACCGAAAAGGCCTTGGCCAAGATCGTCGTGGAAGCCGAGCAACGCTGGCCGTTGCTCAAGCTCGAAGTGCTGCACCGCGTTGGCGCGTTGGAGCCGGGTGAGCCGATTGTGTTTGTCGCGGCCGCCAGTGCCCATCGCCAGGCGGCGTTTGATGCGTGTGCGTTTGTGATGGATTACTTGAAGACCCGGGCGCCGTTCTGGAAGAAAGAGAACACCCCCGAAGGGGCGCGCTGGGTGGAAGGGCGGGACAGCGACCACGCTGCCGCGGATCGCTGGAAATAGCCCGCCGAACACCTCTCTTAAAATCACCTCAAATCAAATGTGGGAGGGGGCAAGCCCCCTCCCACATTTTTACTGCATTCCAAGCCTTAGGGGCGCTTGCGCTCCACGGCACGCAGCAAGTGCGTCGGCGGTGTCTCGCAGCTGATCTTGCGGCCCAGCAAGGTCTCGATCGATGGCAACTGATACGAGTCATCTTCTCCCGCAAAGCTGATCGACACACCCGCAGCACCCGCACGGCCGGTACGGCCAATCCGGTGCACGTAGTCGTCCGGCACTTCCGGCAGGGTGAAGTTGATCACGTGGCTGATGCCGTCGATATGAATCCCGCGCCCGGCGACGTCAGTGGCCACCAGCACGCGGATCTTGCCTTCGCGGAAACCTTCCAGGGTCTTGATGCGCTTGTGTTGTGGCACATCGCCCGACAGTTGCGCGGCGTTGACGCCGTCGCGCACCAGGCGCTCTTCGATACGGCGTACTTCGTCCTTGCGGTTGGCGAACACCATGACGCGCTCCCAACCGTTGTCGTTGATCAGGTTGTAGAGCAGCTTGTACTTGTCGGCACCGGCCACAGCGTAGATGTGCTGTTCGACGTTTTCGCTGGCGACGTTCAGCGCTTCGATTTCGACGATGGACGGGTCGGTGGTCCACTGCTTGGCGAGGTTCATCACGTCTTCGGTGAAGGTCGCGGAGAACAGCAGGGTCTGGCGCTCGTTTTTCGGCGGGGTCTGGCGAATGATCTGGCGCACTTGCGGGATGAAACCCATGTCGAGCATGCGGTCGGCTTCGTCCAGCACCATCACTTCGACCATGTCCAGGTGCACGTCGCCGCGCTGGTTGAAGTCCAGCAGGCGGCCAGGGGTGGCGACCAGGATGTCGCAGTGGCGGGCTTCGAGATGCTTGAGCTGTTTATCGAAGTCCATGCCACCGACGAAGGTCATCACGTTGAGGCCGGTGTACTTGGTCAGGTCGGCGGCGTCCTTGGCGATCTGTACCACCAGCTCCCGGGTCGGGGCGATGATCAGCGCGCGCGGTTCACCCATGTAGCGCTCTTTCGGCGGCGGTGTTTGTAGCAGCTGGGTGATGATCGAGATCAGGAACGCGGCGGTCTTGCCGGTGCCGGTCTGGGCACGGCCGATGGCGTCTTTGCCGGCAAGGGTGAAGCCAAGCACCTGCGCCTGGATCGGCGTGCAGTAAGGGAAGCCCAGGTCCTGGATGGCGTGCATCAGTTCCGGAGCCAGTTTGAAATCGTGGAAGCGGGTTTTACCTTCCTGGGGCTCGACGACGAAGTCTTCGAGTTTCCAGGGAATGACGACCGGTTTGGGCGCACGTTCCCGGCGCGGCTTCGGGGCTGGCGCGGCTTCAGCCTGAGGTGTCGCCTGTTCGAGCGGTGTCACCGGCGGCGTCTTCGGCTGCGCGACAGGTGCGGTCCGGCCGGGCTGTTGGCCGTCATTGCGGCTGCCGGAGGAGGGGACAGGAGCACTGGGAACAGGCGCGAGCGGCTCAGCCTCGCTTTTGCCGAACATCTTCTTGAGTGCTTTGAGCACGGTGATCTCATTAATTGGTTAAGGAATGTACGCCGGCCAGTGTAATGCAAGAATCGGGCGCGGCGTAGTGCGTCTGTCATACGGCTACATAAACGCGGAGTTCAGCGCAGGCGCTCGGCCAGCCAAGTGCCGATATCGCGTATCTCTTCAGGTAACACTTCGTGACCCATTGGGTATTCCTGCCATGTCACGGTGACACCACGGCTCTTCAGGTGCTCGTACGCCGTACGGCCCATGGCGTTCTGTACCACGTCGTCGTACTGGCCGTGCAGGCACAGGGCCGGAATGCGCTGCTGGCTGGCCGACAATTCCAGCTCATCACCAAAGGTAGGCGCGTAAGTGGAGAGGGCGATGACGCCACCCAGCGGGCCTTCCCAATTCATAAACGCAGTGTGGAAGACCACGGCGCCGCCCTGGGAAAAACCCGCAAGAAAAATTCGCGAAGCGTCTATTCCGGTTCTCTTCTGGGCCTCGATCAAATCCGTGAGCATTTTTGCCGATACTTCCAGCTCTTCCAGACTGATGGAACGCGCCGGGCTCATGGCCTTGATGTCGTACCAGCTCGGCATCTCGTAGCCGCCATTAATAGTCACCGCACGGGTCGGCGCCTGGGGCAATACAAAGCGGGTGGTCTGCAATTCTTCCTGCAACGCTTCAGCCACCGGCAAGAAGTCGTAGCGATCGGCACCCAGGCCATGCAACCAGATTACGCAGGCGTCTGCGGGCTTGGCGGGCTGAAGAATCAAGGGCTCGGTCATGTCTGCTCCATAAATGTGCGTGCGCTCCGATTAAGTGCGACGGAACGGTGCGCTAGAGGTTGATCTGTTAAGAGAATGTCGCAAGGCTGAATCTTTTTCTATTGACCATGGGCTGAAACGACTCAGCCGCGACTCTGGTACGCGCCTTGCTACGTGTAGGTCGATGTCAGAACTTTCTTGTGACGGTAACACTATCAGTGAGTGCCGCTTGTAGGAAAGCAGCTGGAATTACCGCGACAGCCTCATGCCGCTCGGCCCTAAAAAAAACCAACACGGGTCGATATCGCCTCATAAGGGTGCGCTGAGGTTCGGAGCTTCGACACAACAAGAGCGTATTTGGAGGTTTGAATGAAGGTATTGAAATCCACCCTGGCCATCGTTTCCGCGGCCGCTGTACTGGGTGTCAGTGGTTTCGCCCAAGCTGGCGCCACTCTGGACGCCGTGCAGAAGAAAGGCTTTGTGCAATGCGGTGTGAGTGACGGCTTGCCGGGTTTCTCGGTACCGGATGCCAGTGGCAAGATCCTCGGGATCGACGCTGACGTTTGCCGCGCTGTAGCCGCTGCTGTGTTCGGCGACGCGACCAAGGTCAAGTTCAGCCAGTTGAACGCCAAGGAGCGTTTCACCGCGCTTCAGTCCGGCGAAGTCGACATCCTTTCGCGCAACACCACCATGACCAGCTCCCGTGACGCAGGCATGGGCCTGAAATTCCCGGGCTTCATTACCTACTACGACGGCATCGGCTTCCTGGTAAACAACAAGCTGGGCGTCAAAAGCGCCAAGGAACTGGACGGTGCAACCATCTGCATCCAGGCCGGTACCACCACCGAGCTGAACGTTTCCGACTACTTCCGTGGCAACGGTCTGAAATACACCCCGATCACCTTCGACACCTCCGACGAAAGCGCCAAGTCGCTGGAATCCGGTCGTTGCGACGTGTTGACCTCCGACAAGTCCCAACTGTTCGCCCAGCGCAGCAAGCTGGCCTCGCCGAAGGACTACGTGGTTCTGCCGGAAACCATTTCCAAGGAACCCCTGGGCCCGGTCGTGCGTAATGGCGACGACGAGTGGCTGGCTATCGTGCGCTGGGTAGGCTACGCCATGCTCAACGCTGAAGAGGCCGGTATCACCTCGAAAAACGTTGAAGCTGAAGCCAAGTCCACCAAGAACCCGGACGTTGCACGTCTGCTCGGTGCTGACGGCGAATACGGCAAAGACCTGAAAGTGAAGAAAGACTGGGTCGTACAGATCGTCAAGCAAGTCGGTAACTACGGCGAAGTGTTCGAGCGCAACCTGGGCAAGAGCACCCCGCTGGAAATCGACCGTGGCCTGAACGCGCTGTGGAACAACGGCGGCATTCAATACGCACCCCCTGTGCGCTGATCGCTGATGGTTCTGTCACCCGGTGGGCCAACCGCCGGGTGATGTTCTGTTCCATTCTTTCCGGGGCACTTCATGCAAAATCAAATCGGCGCACCAAAGCAGAAGCTCAGCTTCAGCGATCCCAAAGTGCGTGCGTGGCTCTTCCAGATCATCACGATTGTGGCGGTGGTCTCGCTGGGTTGGTACCTCTTCAACAATACCCAGACCAACCTTCAGCACCGGGGCATTACCTCGGGTTTCGACTTTCTTGAGCGCAGTGCCGGCTTTGGCATCGCGCAGCACTTGATCGACTACATCGAATCGGACAGCTATGCCCGCGTCTTTGTAATCGGCCTGCTCAATACCTTGCTGGTGACCGTGATCGGCGTGGTCCTGGCAACCTTGCTCGGCTTCATCATCGGCGTGGCGCGCCTGTCACCGAACTGGATGATCAACAAGCTGGCGACGGTGTACGTGGAAGTGTTCCGCAACATTCCGCCGTTGCTGCAGATCCTGTTCTGGTACTTCGCGGTGTTCCTGACCATGCCGGGGCCGCGCAATAGCCATAACTTCGGTGACACCTTCTTTGTCAGCAGCCGAGGCCTGAACATGCCGGCAGCGCTGGCCGCTGACGGGTTCTGGCCCTTTGTGGCCAGCGTGGTGGTGGCGATCGTGGCAATTGTGCTGATGGCGCGTTGGGCCAACAAGCGCTTTGAAGCCACTGGCGTTCCGTTCCACAAGTTCTGGGCGGGCCTGGCGCTGTTCATCGTGATCCCGGCGTTGTGCGCCCTGATCTTCGGTGCACCGTTGCACTGGGAAATGCCCAAGCTGCAAGGCTTCAACTTTGTCGGCGGCTGGGTGCTGATTCCTGAATTGCTGGCACTGACCCTGGCACTGACTGTTTATACGGCAGCGTTTATCGCCGAGATCGTGCGTTCGGGCATCAAGTCCGTCAGCCACGGCCAGACCGAAGCTGCGCGCTCCCTGGGCCTGCGCCCTGGGCCGACGCTGCGCAAGGTCATCATCCCGCAAGCCTTGCGGGTGATCATTCCGCCGCTGACCAGCCAATACCTGAACCTGGCGAAAAACTCGTCGTTGGCCGCCGGTATCGGTTACCCGGAAATGGTTTCGCTGTTTGCCGGCACGGTGCTCAACCAGACCGGCCAGGCCATCGAAGTCATTGCCATCACCATGAGCGTGTACCTGGCGATCAGCATCAGCATTTCCCTGCTGATGAACTGGTACAACAAGCGCATTGCGCTGATCGAGCGGTGAGGAAACGCCCATGAGTACGCATACGTTCAAACCTGATATGCCGCCGCCGAACAAAGTCTTCGGCCCGGTGGCATGGATGCGCGCCAACCTGTTTTCCGGTTGGCTCAACACCCTGCTGACCTTGCTGTCGCTGTACCTGGTCTACCTGGTAGTACCGCCGATCCTGCATTGGGCCATCCTTGATGCGAACTGGGTCGGCACCACACGCGCCGATTGCACCAAAGAGGGCGCCTGCTGGGTGTTTATCCAACAGCGCTTCGGGCAGTTCATGTACGGCTACTACCCCGGCGACCTGCGCTGGCGTGTAGACCTGACCGTGTGGCTGGCCATCGTTGGTGTGGCGCCGTTGTTCATCTCGCGCTTCCAGCGCAAGGCGATCTACGGCCTGGGCTTCCTGGTGCTGTACCCGATCATCGCCTACTTCCTGTTGCACGGCGGCATCTTCGGCCTGGCCAATGTGGCGACCAGCCAATGGGGCGGCCTGATGCTGACCCTGGTGATCGCCACTGTCGGTATCGCCGGCGCCTTGCCCCTGGGCATCGTGCTGGCGTTGGGACGGCGTTCGAACATGCCGGCGATTCGAGTGGTCTGCGTGACCTTCATCGAATTCTGGCGCGGCGTGCCGTTGATCACCGTGCTGTTCATGTCCTCGGTGATGCTGCCGCTGTTCCTGCCGGAAGGCATGGGCATCGACAAGCTGCTGCGGGCGTTGATCGGCGTGATCCTGTTCCAGTCGGCCTATGTGGCCGAAGTGGTGCGCGGTGGCTTGCAGGCGATTCCCAAGGGGCAGTACGAAGCGGCCGCCGCAATGGGCCTCGGTTACTGGCGCAGCATGGGCCTGGTGATTCTGCCGCAAGCCCTGAAGCTGGTGATCCCCGGTATCGTCAACACGTTTATTGCGCTGTTCAAGGACACCAGCCTGGTGATCATCATCGGCCTGTTCGACCTGCTCAACAGCGTCAAGCAAGCCGCCGCCGACCCGAAATGGCTGGGCATGGCCACTGAAGGCTACGTGTTCGCCGCCCTGGTGTTCTGGATTTTCTGTTTTGGTATGTCGCGCTATTCCATTCATTTGGAACACAAGCTCGACACAGGCCACAAGCGTTAGGAGTTGTTGTTATGAGCGAAGCAATCAAACAGCCTGTGAGCCCTGAAGGCATTATCCAGATGCAGGGCGTCAACAAGTGGTACGGCCAGTTCCACGTGTTGAAAGACATCAACCTCAACGTCAAGCAGGGCGAGCGTATCGTGCTGTGCGGCCCGTCGGGTTCGGGCAAGTCCACCACCATCCGCTGCCTCAACCGTCTGGAAGAGCACCAGCAGGGCCGCATCGTGGTCGATGGCGTGGAACTGACCAACGACCTCAAGCAGATCGAAGCGATCCGCCGTGAAGTCGGCATGGTGTTCCAGCACTTCAACCTGTTCCCGCACCTGACCATCCTGCAGAACTGCACGCTGGCACCGATGTGGGTGCGCAAGATGCCCAAGCGCAAGGCCGAAGAAATCGCCATGCACTACCTGGAGCGCGTGCGCATTCCGGAGCAGGCCCACAAGTTTCCGGGGCAACTGTCCGGCGGCCAGCAACAGCGTGTGGCGATTGCCCGCGCCCTGTGCATGAAGCCGAAAATCATGCTGTTCGACGAGCCAACCTCGGCGCTGGACCCGGAAATGGTGAAGGAAGTACTCGACACCATGATCGGCCTGGCCGAAGACGGCATGACCATGTTGTGCGTGACCCACGAAATGGGCTTCGCCCGTACCGTGGCCAACCGCGTGATCTTCATGGACAAGGGCGAGATCGTGGAACAGGCAGCGCCGAATGACTTCTTCGACAATCCGCAGAATGACCGGACCAAGTTGTTCTTGAGCCAGATTTTGCATTGATCGATAGATGATGCTTGAAAATAAACCCGGCCTTGGCGCCGGGTTTATTATTTGTGATTTATGAGGCTTTCAGCGTTTCAGTCTCGTCGTGGACGGTATAGGTGAAAGCGCCACGCAAATCAGCACCTTCGGCCAGAATTCTTGCTTGCGCCAGCAAATGCGGATGGCGATCCAACAACCGAATCAGTAGCACTAAGGGCTTGGGCGCAAGAAGCTCGCCGCGTTCGTAGCGAGAGAATGCGTTGTGACCGGCCCCGGACAGCAAATCTACTGCCTCTTTTTGCGTAAGGTGCAGTTTGCGGCGGGTACGTTTAATCTCGGCGCCGATCATTTTCCGAGCGGCGAGGGTGAGTTCGTCTTTCGCTTCGCCGTAACGGTCAGCGCTGTCGTTGTCGGGATCCCAGAAACCGTCGCCACACACCTCGCATTCCCAGCCTGAAAGATTATCGACCCGACGCTCCATGCCTTTGATGCGGATGGTTTCACTGCGTCCCTCGTAATAGCTCAACGCATCAGGAGCGCCACAGATGTAGCAAAGCTCTTTTTCTTTCATGGGTTTTTCTCCTTGAAGGAGACTACCGGAGGCCTACCGTCAGTGCGGTATGTGACCTTGATGTAAATCTCCTTACCTTTTGAGTGGATGTGAAACACATCTTGCCAAACTCGATGGTCTCCCTAGGTGGTCATCGACTTGTGCAGCATCCAGTTCTGCAGCTCATAGATGACCTCCTGCATATCCTTGATACTAAGGCCAAGAGCATCGCCGCACTCTTCTGCAGTGCGGGTAAACGCCTTCCTTCCAAGCCGCCTGACATCCGCCTTTATCCCCGCCAGATCGTAATGAGGTGTGTACTTTTCCATAAGACACCTGAGCCGAATAATTACCCTCTAAGGGTAATTTTACCAATCGAAAATACTGCTCCTTTTCCTGCCTAAGAACCGTAGTGCGTTGCCTTTGTAGGCAGCGCTGAATAGGCTGTAGGAAAATTCATCCTATGGTTGGGCGAAAGTCCGCATCCCACGACAGACGACCAGCGTCGGTCTGACGCCTGGTGGACCCCGTGCCAAATCCATCTGCCGATAGTTGATCAATGAACCTTCCATCCAAACACACGACCGAACTCGAAGAACTGTTGATTGACGCCGAAGCCGACGATGACGTCGTGCAGCACGCGCCTGCGACGGTGAACCGCCCCTGGCTGTTGCTGTTGGGCCTGGTGCTGGTGGCGCTGAACCTGCGTCCGGCGCTGTCCAGCATGGCGCCGGTGCTCGGTGACGTATCCAGCAGCCTGGGCTTGTCGGCGGCCAAGGCCGGTCTGCTGACCACCTTGCCCGTGCTGTGCCTGGGGCTGTTTGCGCCCATGGCTCCGATCCTGGCGCGGCGTTTTGGCGCTGAGCGCGTGGTGCTGGGGATTTTGCTGACACTGGCTGCCGGTATCATCCTGCGCAGTTCCTTCGGCGAGGTCGGTCTGTTCGTCGGCAGCCTGATCGCCGGCGCAAGCATCGGCATCATCGGCGTGTTGCTGCCGGGTATCGTCAAGCGCGATTTCGCCAAGCACGCGGGCACCATGACGGGGGTCTACACCATGGCGCTGTGCCTGGGTGCCGCGCTGGCGGCGGGGGCGACGGTGCCGTTGAGTCACTATTTCGGCGACAACTGGACTGTGGGCCTGGGCTTCTGGATGCTGCCGGCGCTGGTGGCGGCGCTGTTCTGGTTGCCGCAGATCGGACAGAAACACGGCGCTCACCGTGTCGCGTATCGGGTGAAGGGCTTGTTGCGTGATCCGCTGGCCTGGCAGGTGACCCTGTACATGGGGCTGCAATCGTCCCTGGCCTATATCGTGTTCGGCTGGTTGCCTTCGATCCTGATTGACCGAGGCTTGAGTGCCACCGAAGCAGGGTTGGCGCTGTCTGGCTCCATTATTGTGCAGCTATTGAGTTCCCTGGCCGCCCCGTGGCTGGCCACTCGTGGCAAAGACCAGCGCCTGGCAATCCTGGTGGTGATGCTGCTGACGTTGGGCGGGCTGTTCGGTTGCCTGTATGCGCCTTTGGACGGTTTGTGGGGCTGGGCGATTCTGCTCGGCCTGGGGCAGGGCGGCACCTTCAGCCTGGCGCTGACCTTGATCGTGTTGCGTTCGCGAGATGCCCATGTGGCGGCCAACCTGTCGAGCATGGCCCAGGGCATCGGGTACACCCTGGCATCCCTCGGCCCGTTGGCGGTTGGGTTGATGCATGACTGGACCGGTGGCTGGGCGGCCATCGGCTGGATTTTCGCGGTGATCGGCCTGGGCGCGATCATCGCTGGGCTGGGCGCCGGGCGTGCGCGGTATGTGCAAGTCAACAGCGAGAAACGCTAGAGGTACACGACCTCCAAGGTGGCCAGGCCATCGAGTCGGGTGTCGCTGCTCAGGTCCAGGTTTTGCGTGGCGTTGATCACGGTCTCGACCTTGACCGTGCTGATCAGCTCCTGGATCGCCGACGGCCCGGCCGTGCTGCCGGCGATGGCGGTGAAGCCCAGGTAGCTGTTGGCGCCAATGTTGATCGGGTTGAGGTTGGCGGTACGCCAGGCCAGCCCGCCCGTGGTGGACTCGGTGCCGTAGACCTGCGTGGTGCTGTCGACCTGAGTCTGGCGAGGGTCGAAGGTCATGGAATACAGGCCGATGCGGTTGCCGCTCTTGTCCAAGCCCAGGCCGTAGTAAATCTCGCTGTTGACCATGGCCGAGCCGTCCCGATTGTCGTGCATGCGCAAGGCGAAACGGCTTGGCGCGCTACAGTCGATGCTGACTTGCAGCAGCTTGACCGGCAGACGGGTGCTTTTGTCCGGGCTCAGGTCTTGGTGGGACATTTTGCCGTAGTCGATCATTGCACCGTTGGACAGTAATGGATTGCACGCGGTGGGCGTGATCCGACCCTTGACCGCCAGATCCACGATCGAAGCGGCCTGTGCATTGGGCGTACTACCGAGCAGCAGGGTGAAAAGGGCGATGTCGTGCTTTTTCATGAGGCTGATCCCAAGGGTTACAGGTAGATGATTTCGAGGGTGCCGGAGCCGTTGATGCGCACTACGTGGCGCAGGTCCAGGGATTGAGTGGGCGCCAGGTAGGTTTTGATGCGCACCGTACCGGACAGGTTGCGCAGCGCGATCGGGCCCTGGGTGTTGCCGGCCTTGTCGGTAAAGCCCATGTAGCTGTTGGCGGCCATGGGGATTTGCCGTTGGCTGGAACTGCTCCACGCCGCGCCATTGCTGGTGGAGTCGGTGCGGTACAGGGTCCTGAAGGTGTCGGCGTTGAATTCACCTGGGTCGATTGTCAGATAGAAGCGCCCGATTTTATTGTGGCTGGCATCCAGGTCCAGGCCATAGGCGGTCTCATCGATACCGCCGGTGGCCGAGCCCTGGCGGTTGTCATGCATGCGCAGGGCAAAACGCGTAGCGGCGTCGCACATCACGCTAAAGCGCAAGGTTCTGCCGGGCAAAGGCGTTTCGAGGGTGGTATTCAAGTCTTTGGCCAGCAAGGTGCCGTAGTCCACGATGCCGTGATCCGACAGCGTGGGTTGGCAGGCCACGGGGGCGAAGTGCGCACGCAGGTTCAGTTCGCGAGAGCGGCCATGCTGGGGGCTATAGAGCGTCCCGGTGGCTTCCCAGGTGGTGGCATCCCGTACTTGGGTGGCGGCAGGGTCGGCCCAGGCGCGCAGGGTCAGTTGCAACGACAGATTCTGGCCGGTGACGACCGCACCTCGTTGCACGGGCGTGATGCCATGAGCGGGAAGCCAGTCCAGAGCTGTCGCGCTGGTCAACGGTGGCTGGCCAGGTGCGGGGAGCAGGCCCAGTTCCACGCGGTGCCCATCGAGCACGGCATGGCCGGCTTCGACGGCGTAGCTGCCGTGCTCGGTCAATTGCAGACGCTGCGCATTGGCGGCCAGGGCGCGGTAGAACAGGCTCATGTCGTCGGCCTTGGGGCAGGTGAAGCTCAGGCTCAGGCGGCGCTCGCCCAGCAAGCGTTCAGCCGCGCTGTCGTCCTGGGCGAGGCGGCTCATCAGGCCGAAATCCACCAAGGGTTCGCTCACATTCAATTGGCATTCGTCCGCAGCCAGGGCGGTGCCGGCAACGCCAATCAATAGCCACAGGCTCAGTTGATGCAGACGGGTGACAAGGGGCATGGCAGTGTCCTCAAGGTTGATGGCAGCGGGCGGGTGCGGTTTCGAAATACACCGAGGGGTCGGCTTTTTCCGGCAGTTCGAAGCGCAACTGGCAGCGGCTGCCGTCCGCTCGGGTAATCCATAAGGCTGGCTGCTCAAGCACATTGGGCAAGAACACCTGGCTGCCTTCCTGGACCAGGGTGACAAACTCGCCACGGGCGCTGCTGACGGAGGCCCCCGTGGGCAGCGGTGCGCCCTGGTCAGTGCTGACTGTGAGCAGGGCGCGGCGCGTCAGGCCCACGCCAAACTCGACTCGGTCCACGGCACCGCGCCCGGCCGAGATCATCGCCAGGCCGTTGCTGATGTCGGCATTGCGCGGCAACGAACGGGTCTGCACTTCCACCAGGCTGCGGCCGTAGGCGTTGACCTGGGGCACCACCGCCTGGCCTTGCCAGTCGGTCCAGACCGGGCCGCTGGGGGTGCTGAGCTTGACGCCGCTCATGTCGCCCACCGACACCAGGGCGAAGGTGTCGCGCACGGGGTAGGGTGAAAACGTCACGCCGTCGCCGTGCATCACCACGCCGCCACGGGCGCCGCCTTGATAGCTGGAGCGCTCGCTGTCGGAGCGGCTGTAGCTGACGTCCAACTGGCTGTAGCGCGGCAGTGCCGACACGCCCAGGGTGGTTTCCACTTGACGGTCGCGGCTGTCGTGTTCGGCGCTGACCCGATAGCTGAGTTGATCGTCCAGCTGTTCAGTGACGCCCATACCGGTGCGGTTCTCACCGGCTGAGTTACGCACCCAGCCACGCACCCGGCGATTTTCGCCCAGTGGTGCACTGATGTTCAGGTACACCGCATTGTCCTGTTGCTGGCGCCCGCCCATTTGCCATTCGGCACTGGCCGACAAAGACACGCCGCCTACACTGGTGCCCCAGGAGGCCAAGGCGCGGCTGCTGCTGTCGCCATCGAAACGGCTGGCCCGTGAAAACCCGGCACTGAATGCGCCGAGCCACGGATGGGCCCAGCCGAGCGTTATGCTTTGTTGATCGCGATAGCGGGAGTGCTGCTGGCCGGTGTCCCGTTCGTAGGTGCTTTCTTCGAGTTCACGATAGCCGGGGGTGCGCCAGGAGTTGGCCGCGCTGAATGACCATTGTTCGCTCAAGCGCTGGGACCAGGACAGATCGGTTTGTGCGCCGCTGACCTGTTCTCTGCCACTGGCATCGGACAGTTGCGTGGACAGCTGGATCTGGCTGTCCAGCCACGGCAGCCAGCCCAGGCTGGCACCGGCAGAGCGGTATTCATCGGCCGCCAGCAGGCCGCCGCCCAAGGTCACTTGCGGGTGCACGGTGCCTGTCCAGCCGGCGCTCACCACCCAGGGATCATCGCCCTGGGCATCGCCGATATTCCGCACCCGTCCGGCGGCGACCGAGTAACCCGGTGCAGGCAAACCGAGGCCGAGCATGGCGGCCGGCACGGTGAAGCGTCGTTCGCCGCCGACGCTTTCCTTGACCGTGACCTCCACGTCCGAACGGGTGTTCAAGCGTCGTACGTCGTTCAGCGCAAACGGCCCGGCGGGTACGACGGTGGAGTGAATCAGCGCGCCGTTCTGCCGGACTTCGATTTGCGCCGCACTGTTGGCGATGCCTTCGATCACCGCGCCCTGGCCTTGCTCCAGCAGGGCCTGCTCGGTCAGCACCTGTACGCCAGTGATCTGTGCGCCGGACAACACCGGGTTGTAGAGGTTGATCTGCCCGGCCTGCAACACCGCTTGATGGCTGGCAAAGGTGCGCTGGGCATAGGCCTCCAGATGGGTCGTGCGCGAGAGGCCATCCTGCCATGTCCGCACCTGACGGCTGCGCACGATCCAGTCACCGGCATTGAAGCCGACTTCAGTATTGGCCGAGCCAAACCGGCTGGCGTCATCGCCATAGCGGTTGTAGAACCCGGTCAGGTCGTAATTGAGCAACCCGGCAAAGCCGCCGGTTTGATAACCCGATACATCCTGGGGTGTTGGCCGCAGGGCTTCGGTGGGCACTACCAGCTGCACCGACAGGTTGGCGGGATCAGGCTCCACCAGGCTTTGCGGGTATCGCGCGATGAAGTCATGACAGTGCTGGTCGTCGTCGGGAACCACCAGGTTGGCGGCGTCCAGCAAGGCGCGGTCGAAGCACAGTGTGCCCTGCTGATCAAAGCTGACCCGCACCCGCTCACGTTGCTGACCGTTGACCCGCAGGCTGACCAGATGTTGCCCGGCGGTAAAGCGCGGCGCATCCAGCAGCAGGCTGGCCAATTGCGGGTCGATGCCCCGTTGGTGCAGGGTTATGGCGTCGAAGCCGGACGCCGGAGCGCCCTCTGCCCAGCCTTTGGCCGGCAGCAAGGCGCACAGCAGCAACGTGATCGGCAAGGCGGGGCGAGGCGGTGTTTCGGGCATGGCTTTGCCGTCACGGTAACTCAATACTGTTTTCACGAAAGGCACTCGAATAGTGAACGCCCAGGCCCGGTTTTTCCGGCGCATGCAGGCGTTCCGGTGATAGTCAATGAGCTATCACTTCGTTATCCAGGCATCTGGCGCGCCTGTTTTGTGGGGTCAGGGCGTGATGGGTGCTTCGTAGGCCGCAACGGCAAATCCGTACACCGTGGCCGGCTGTAACTGGACTTTAGTCGCTGGCCCTCCGCTGGCCGGCACGCTCAATGCTTCACCCGGCAGCACATAGGTGCGCGGCAACATGGCCTTGCCGTCACCGGGCAGCAAACGCAGCTCCTGGGCCAGGCGCACCACATAGGGCGTGTCGTTACGCACCTGCAACATGCCATCGCGCAATGACCAGGTCAGGTCAGTCCAGGGCGTGCGGTTAAGTGCCAGGCCCTTTGGATGCACGATCACCGGCAGGTTCTGGCGCACGGTCACACCCACGCGTGCATGGCCTGCTTGCGTAGCGGCCCGGCCCTGGGGCATCCCTTCGAAAATCGCGCGCTTGAGGCGCTGGGTTTTCAGTGGCGTCTGGTTTTGCAGAATGAAACGCACCAGTTGTGATTTGGACGGTTCCACCCGTGACAGCGGCGGCGTGACCACCAGCAGCGGCTCAGTGTCTTCGGGGACGTCTTGCAGGGTCACATGCAGCAGGGCGAGTTTGCTGTCGGTATTGGTCACCGAAATCGCCACCTCGCCCTCGGCTTCGTGAACGATCACCACAGAGCTTTCGGGCACCATGCCGTCGGCTTTGACTTGAGTGCCGAGCAAGAGCATCAGGGCGATAAAACCGGCGGCGGTGTTTGAACATAACGTCGTCATGACGGGGTATCCGTTGGGGCAAAAAAGTTAGAGGTAGCGCAAGTCCAGCACGATGGAACCATCAAGCGGCACGTCTCGATCCAGGGTCAGGTGCTCTGTGGCGTCGATTACCGTGTCGACCCAGAGCTGGCTGAACAACTGGCTGATGAAGTCGGGCTGGCGCTCGCCTGGTAGTGCAAAGCCCATATAGGTCTGTGGTGTGGCAGCGGACTGCGGGACCCAGGTCTCGCCGTTGTTGATCGATGCCAACGCCTGCATGTGCTGTCCATCCCCTATCGAGTCGCGGTAGCTGAGCGACACCGACCCCAGGCGTTGTCCCGGTGCATGAGCGTTGACTCCAAGGCCGAATGTTCCGGGGGTTATCGCGGACTCCGGACGGTTGTCGATACCTACCAGGGCAAACAGCATGGGGCGTGTGCAGATCACGCTTAATTCGAGCACCCGCCCGGGCAGTGCGGTAGGTGCCGAGGCGTTCAGACGGTAGGTGGGAATCTTGCCGTGTTCGACGGTGCCTTCATCGGACAGCTCGACGCGGCAGGCATCGGGCGTGAGTCTGCCAGTAACCGTGAGGTCGACAAGCGAGTCGGCAATGACTTCGTTGGTGGTTAGCGGCAAAAGCAGTACTAGAAAGCGAGCATACGAATTCATCGGTTCATCACTGGCACACATAAGCACGACTATCGGAAAACCCATGCCGGGCATATGCCCCGGCATGGTGGGCAAGGCATTACAGGTACTTCACTTCAAGTGTGGCCGAGCCATCGATGGGGACTTCGTTGCTCAGGTCCAGGCTGTCGGTGCGGGCGATGACGGTCTCGACCTGCATATCCATGACGACCTCTTTGGCGGATAGCGGTTGAGTGTCGTCATCCATGGCTGCAACGGACATGTACAGGCCCGGGTCCCAGAAGCGCTCGCTGTACCAAGTGTTACCCGCGTCATTGGAGGCAATCGGTTGCACTGGTACGCTGTCGGCAATCGGGTTGCTCAGGATCAGGTTATACCGCCCCAGTTTCTGGTTGCCGTTGATCAGTCCCAGGCCGTAGCTGGTAGGACCAGTGGCTGAGCCGGCGCGGTTGTCGACCGAGTGCAGGGCAAACTGAATGGGCGCATCACATATCACGGCGATGGTCATGGTGTGAGTGCCGATCAGCGTCGGGTTGTCCGGGCGCAGGTCTTTTGCCGAAATCTTGCCGTGATCGATCACCCCGCCGCTAGACAGGCTAGGGGTGCAGGCGCTGGGGACGATCAGGCCTTTGACGGCCAAGTCCACCGTGGAGGCCGCAAAAGCGGCTGGGGACGCGAGTAGCAGGCAGGCAGAGAGAGTGCTAAAAATTTTTTTCATGGCGGACGAGTTCCTTTCGGTTGCATTTTTCTGCAGTAATTACAGATAGTTGAGTTGCACAGTGGCATGACCATCCACGGGGACTTCATCGATGAGAGTCAGGCGCTCGGCAGGTGCGATATGGGTATAAAGGCTGAGCTGTGCGTCCAGGTTCTTGACGGCGATGGGCACCAGTTCGTTGCCCATCGCAACAGCGGTCAGCATGACGTGATTGAGCGCCACTGCCGGTTTCCAGGTCATGCCGCCGTCCTCCGAGACGATGGGGCGGGCGGGTATGCCGTCGGCGACCAGCTCGCGCAAGGCAAGGGCTGCGCCCCCCAGTTTCTCTCCGTCGGGTGTCATGCCCAACCCATGCCAGCTATCATGATTGGCCGAGCTGCCGGCGCGGTTGTCGATGGTGTTCAGGGTAAAGAAGGTCGGGCCTTCACAGCGCACGCTAAACTCCATCGCCTGGTTGGGCAGTGAGGTGAATTGTTCAGCATTGAGTGTCTTGGCCGACATCTTGCCGAAATCGACCACGCCGCCACTCGACATCAAGAGTTCGCAGGCGCTGGGAGTGATGCTGCCTTTGATGGCGAGGTCCGTGTTACTGGCTGCAAACACCATTGGCGTGAATAGCAGTACCAGCGCAGCGCGAGTGGCAAATGTGCTCATGGATAAAGAACCTTTGTGAGAAGAGGTCGATGGACGGGGGGGTTAGGGCTACAGGTAAACCACTTCCAGAGTGCCGGAGCCATCGATGGGCTCTTCGTTACTCCAGTCGAACTGGTCTGCGCGTGCGATCTGGGTCCCTACTTCAAAATCCAAGGTCAGTTCCTTCACCGGAATCGGCATGCTGGCGTCGTCCAGGGCGCCTACGCCCCATAGGGTCTGTAGTTCCCAGGCCCACTCCGCATACCAAGTTTGCCCGCCATCTATAGAGGCAATCGGTTGGACGGCGGTGTTGTCAGCAATCATGTTTCTTGGCGTCAGGGAAAACCTCCCCAACTTCTTGTTGCCATTAATCAGGCCAAGGCCGAAGTCGCTGCCTCCGATGGAGGTACCCGTGCGGTTATCGATGGGCCTGATGGCGAAGTGGGTTGGTGCTTCGCAGTTGAGGGAAAATTGCAACATAACCCTTGGCAGGGACGTAGGGTTGTCCTGCACCAGATCTTTTGAGGCGATCTTTCCGTGATCGACCACGCCTCCGCCTGCAATTACAGGCGTACAGGCACTTGGGGTGATCACGCCTTTTACGGTCAGGTCCACAGTGCTGGCTGCAAAGGCGGGTAGAGTGGTCGCGAGCAACAGGGCGGTGCTCATCAGGGACATCTTCATTTCAGGTTGTTCCAGTGCAAAAACAGACGAATTACAGTGCCAGGGCAAAGCCTGACGTTGGAGAGGGGCGCAATTTATCGGGCGACCTGAGGCGGGGGGAATACAACTATTACGACAATGCTGGAGTGCACTGAATAGCGTCGGAAGAAATCCGAGCATGTGTAGGAAGTGTTGAGCTTTCGTAGTTGTTGTATCGCCATAAAAATGGTCATAGGGATACTTGGTGGGTTTTTAAGCAGTCATTTGAATGTCAAAAGAGGGCAGTAGGACCGACCGTAACAACGAGGTGATCATGCCGTCCTGCCCACCGCCTGGCGAAGTGCCTGACCTGCAATCGGCACTGTCGGCCCATTGGCAGCATGTGACCGTATTGGTGGTGGAAGACCATTCCACCTACCGCGCCTTGCTGGGCTGGTACCTGGGGGCGCTCGGGCTGGGATTTGAGCTGTTCAGCGATGGGCGCAGCGCCCTGGCAGCGATCGTCAGCCGGCCCTTTGATCTGGTGATCACTGACTGCCAGATGCCCCTGATGGATGGCTACCGGATGACCCGCGCCATCCGTCTTCGCGAGCGCATCAACGGCCTGGCACGCATGCCGGTGATTGCCTTGACCGCCAACCTGACACTCCACGATCAGCAACGATGTCGCGCCGCCGGCATGGACGCCTGGCTGCGCAAACCGCTGATGCTGCAACAACTGCGCAAGGTGTTGCTGTACTGGTTGCCCGGCCCCGGTGCGCTGCCGCCGGTGCGCAAGCCCACCCCGCCCGGCGTGGCATGGCCCACCCGCGCTGATCTTGTCCAGACCTTTGGCAGCCAATCGGCGGTGGACATGATGCTCGCAAGCCTGCTGGTCGCCGCGCGGGAGGACAGTGCACTGCTGGAACATGCGCGCCTCACGTGCAATACGGCAATGACTGCCGAGCGTTTGCATCGCCTGGTGGGCAGTCTGGCGTTTCTGGGTGGGGTTGGCCTTGAGGCCAGAGGCGTTGAGTTGATTGAGCAGGTCCAGGCTCACGGCGTGATGTCGGTCAGGGCCGAGCTGGAAGTGTTCCAGGCGGACCTGCAGGCCTACATCACCTACTTGACCAGCCTGTAGGAGGCCGACGGTTTGCCGAGTGTTGATCGGTTTTTTTATGTAGGTATTTTCTTTTTGTTTTGTGGGGAGTTGCTTATTGGCTACCAAACACTGGACGAGACTCCCGGCTCATTGTCGTGAGCGGTTGTTGAGGATCGCCCACGGCGCTATTTTGCCTGCGTCCAAGTTGCCATCATCCGTGGGTGCCTATGCTTCAAGTAATTATTGCTGACGATCATCCCATTGTGCGTATCGGGCAGCGGGTCGTGATCGAGGCGAATGGACGGTGCAAAGTAGTGGGGGAGGCCGATGGGCCCGATGAGTTGCTCAGGTTGCTGGGCAGCACACCCTGCGATGTGCTGGTGACCGATTTCGCCATGCCGGGTGGCCAGCAGGCTGACGGTTACGGCCTGCTCAGCCTGTTGCAGCGCCAGTACCCGGGGTTGCCGGTGATTCTGGTGACGATGTTCGCCAATGTGGCCACGTTGCGTGCGTCGTTTGCCCACGGGGCACAGGCCATTGTGGCCAAGAGTGCCTCGGCCAAGGAACTGCCTCTGGCGATTAAGGCGGTCAGTGAAGGCAAGACCTTTGCCAGCGAATGTCTGCGAGTACAAATGGTGGAGGCGGGTACCGGCGATCAGTCTCAGCAGCCGCAGCTGTCGGACAAGGAGCGGGAGGTGGTGCGCATGCTGGCCAGCGGCATGACCGTGAGCCAGATCGCCGCACGGGTCAATCGCAGTATTTCAACCATCAGCAAACAGAAAAGCACGGCGATGCATCGGCTGTGCATTTCCACCGATGTGGACCTGTTCGCCTACGCGCGTAGCTGTGGCATGGTGCCTTAGCGCTTAGCCTGCGGTATTAGCCTGGTAAATGCCGATAGTGTTCCGCGCGTTTGCGCACTATCGTACGCAACCCCTATGGCTTTTCGGAACCTGTCCATGAGCGACGCCCATAACGCTTTGATCACCGAGTTCTACAGCGCTTTCCAGCGCCTTGACGCCGAGGCGATGGCGGCTTGCTACACCGATGATGTGGTGTTCAGCGACCCGGCCTTCGGCGAACTGCGCGGACGTGATGCCGGCGATATGTGGCGCATGCTCACCACCCGCGCCAAAGACTTCTCCCTGACTTTCGACAACGTGCGCAGTGATGACCACAGCGGCGGCGCGCATTGGGTCGCCACCTACCTGTTCAGCGCCACGGGCAACACCGTGGTCAACGATATCCAGGCGCGGTTTGTGTTCCGCGACGGCAAGATTTGCGAGCACCACGATCACTTTGATTTGTGGCGCTGGTCGCGCCAGGCACTCGGCACCAAGGGCCTGTTGTTGGGTTGGACGCCGTTGGTGAAAAACGCCGTGCGTGCCCAGGCCAATAAAGGCTTGAAGGCATTCCAGGCCAGTCGTTGATACGCTGGGTGTTCCACTTGTCTGTTGAACCTGGCCGTGACTGATCCCGTCGAACCCAAACCTTGGTACGTCTACCTGGTGCGCGCCGCCAATGGCTCGCTGTATTGCGGCATCAGCAATGACCCGGTGCGCCGTTTTGCCTCGCATCAGAGCGGCAAGGGCGCACGGTTTTTTCTCTCCAGCCCTGCCGTTGCGCTGGTGTACACCGAGCAGTGCGCGAGCAAGGGCGACGCGTTGCGTCAGGAACGCTTGATCAAGAAGCTGAAGAAGAGTGCGAAGGAGTGTCTGGCGGCGAGTGGTTCATTGATCTGACTGATGGGTTCCCATCACGCCACCTGAGCAAGATGCGCGCTAAGCTGCGGGTTCATTTGTTAGGTGGACCCCAGCATGTCTGAGCTAATTCTGCACCACTACCCCACATCCCCCTTCGCGGAAAAAGCTCGGCTGTTGCTGGGCTTCAAAGGGTTGTCCTGGCATTCGGTGCATATCTCCCCGGTGATGCCAAAACCGGATCTGACGGCCTTGACGGGCGGCTATCGTAAAACCCCGGTGCTGCAAGTGGGCGCCGACATTTATTGCGACACGGCCCTGATCGCTCGCCGCCTGGAACAGGAAAAAATTGCACCTGCGTTGTTTCCCCTGGGCCAGGAAATGATCACCCAAACCTTCGCCACTTGGGCCGACAGCGTGGTGTTTGCCCACGCCGTAAGCCTGGTGTTCCAGCCGGAGTCGGTGGCGGTGCGTTTTGGCAAGTTGCCGCCGGAAGCGATCAAGGCGTTTCTCGCCGACCGCGCCGCGCTGTTCAGCGGCGGCACCGCGAGCAAGCTTCCGGCCGAGTTGGCCAAGCATCAATGGCCGGCGATTATGGCGCGGCTGGAGCAGCAATTGCAGCGAGAGCCGGGCGACTTCCTGTTTGGCGAACCGTCGATTGCCGACTTTGCCCTGGCCCACCCGCTGTGGTTTCTCAAGGCCACGCCGGTGACCGCGCCGTTGGTGGACGCGTATCCGGCCGTGTCGGCGTGGTTGGGCCGTGTGCTCGGTTTTGGCCATGGCACCGCGAGCCAGATGACCGCCGAGCAGGCGTTGGAAATCGCACAAAAGGCCACACCGGCGCCGTTGCCGGAAGAAGTGTTCGAGGACTTGAATGGCTTCCAGGTCGGCGAGCAAGTGACCATCAGCGCCATCGATTACGGTGTCGACCCGGTCGCTGGCGAATTGCTCTTCGCTGGGCGCGAAGAACTGATTCTGCGCCGCACCGACGAACGCGCCGGTACCGTTCACGTGCATTTCCCGCGTTTCGGATTTCGCATTCAGGCGCAATAAATAAAAATATTTGTAAATACAGGTGAGGTAAATCGCCAGCCCATCCGTGTAGTGCTTGAAACTGCGATCTATTCGCATTAACGGCGTTTTCTACACGGGTTCTCACAGCATGAAGTCGACGGCAGGCGGTTTGGTTAAACAGTGGCTGGGAGCCTCGGTATTAGCGGTGTCGGGGTTGGCATTGCTGCCCCTGGGCGTGGCTCAGGCGCAGGAGCAGCAAAGCGCCCAGTTCATCTTTGCCCTGGCTGCCAAACCGTTGCCCCAGGCCTTGAGCGATTTCAGCCGGGTCACCGGGATCAGCGTGATCTATACCGATGAAGCGCCTTACGGCCTCAGTGCCCCGGCGGTCCGCGGGCAAATGAGCGCGACCCAGGCCCTGCAACACTTGCTGGCGAACTCCGGTTTTACCTTCCGCCAGATCGACGCCCGCACCCTGGCCCTGGAACCTGTGCCCACCGAGGGTGCGCTCAACCTCGGCTCGACCACCATCAGCGGTGTCGGCCAAACCGAGGACAGCACCAGCTACCAGCCGCCGCCCACCAGTTCGGTGATGCGCTCCCGTGCTTTGCTGCTGGAAACCCCGCAAACCGTCAATGTAGTACCCGCCCAAGTGCTGCGCGACCAGACCCCGCGCAACCTGGATGACGCCCTGGCCAACGTCAGCGGCATTACCCAGGCCAACACCTTGGCCAGCACCCAGGACGCAGTGATGCTGCGCGGCTTTGGCGACAACCGTAACGGCTCGATCATGCGCGATGGCATGCCGGTGGTGCAGGGCCGTGCATTGAACTCAACCGCGGAGCGGGTCGAAGTGCTCAAAGGCCCGTCGTCGCTGTTGTATGGCATCCAGGACCCGGGCGGCGTGGTCAATATCGTCAGTAAAAAGCCGCAACTGACCCAGGCCACGTCCCTGACCGTGCGTGGCTCGTCCTTCGGCGACGGCAAGAACGGCAGCGGCGGCAACCTCGACACCACCGGCCCCATCGGCGATTCGGGCCTGGCGTATCGCCTGATCGTCGACCATGAAGACGAAGACTACTGGCGCAACTTCGGCACTCACCGCGAGTCGCTGGTGGCGCCATCCCTGGCCTGGTACGGCGACACCACCAAATTGTTGTTTGCCTACGAGCACCGCGAATTTCTTTCGCCGTTCGACCGCGGCACGGCCATCGACAAGTCCAACCACCCGCTGGACATCCCGGCCACCCGCCGTCTGGATGAGTCATTCAACAATATGGAAGGGCGTTCCGACCTGTACCGCTTTGAAGCCGACCACGACTTGAACGACGACTGGAAAGCCCATTTCGGCTACAGCTGGAACCGTGAAACCTACGACGCCAGCCAGGTGCGCGTCAGCGCGGTGAACACCAACGGCACCCTGACCCGCAGGATGGACGGCACCCAGGGCGCGATCACCACCGACCGCTTCACCACGGCCAGCCTGGAAGGCAAGGTCAATGTGCTGGGCATGCAGCATGACCTGGTGTTCGGCCTGGACGACGAGTACCGCAAGGTCTACCGCGCGGACCTGATTCGCCAGGCCTCGCGCACCACGTTCAACTACAACAACCCGGTGTATGGCAACGAAGTCGCGGGCACGACGGTCAGCGCCGCCGACAGCGCCCAGACCGACCTGCTGCGCAGCGACTCGCTGTTCTTCCAGGACGCGATCCACCTCACCGACCAGTGGATATTCGTGGCGGGCGCGCGCTACCAGATGTACGACCAATACGCCGGCAAAGGCGTGCCGTTCAAGGCCAACACCGACGGCAACGGCCAGGCCTGGGTGCCGCGTGCGGGGCTGGTGTATCGCTACACCGATGAGCTGTCGTTCTACGGCAGCTACACCGAATCGTTCAAGCCCAACTCCACCATCGCTGCCTTGGCCGATGGCAGCACCTTGACCGGCGACCTTACGCCCGAAGAATCCAAGTCGTGGGAACTGGGCGCCAAGCTCGACATTCCTGGGCGCATCACCGCCAGCGCGGCGTTGTTCAACATCGACAAGCGCAACGTGCTGGTGTCGGTGGGCTCTGGTGCGAACACCGTCTACAGCATCGCCGGTCAAGTGCGCTCTCGTGGCCTGGAACTGGATGCAAGCGGCCAATTGACCGACAAGTGGAGCCTGATCGGCAGCTACGCCTTCACCGATGCCGAAGACATCAAGGACAACGACCCGACGCTGCAAGGCAACCGCCTGCAAAACGTGGCCAGGCATACCGGCTCGTTGTCGGTGGCCTACGACTTCGGCAACATTTTCGGCGGTGATCAGTTGCGCGTCGGCACGGGTGCGCGGTATGTCGGCGAGCGCGCAGGCGACGCCGCCAACGATTTCGACCTGCCGGGCTACACCGTGGCGGATGCGTTCGCCACCTACGACACCCGGATCGACGGGCAGAAGGTCAAGTTCCAGGTCAACGTGAAGAACCTGTTCGACCGCGTCTACTACACCTCGGCGGCCAGCCGCCTGTTTGTGTCCATGGGCGATGCGCGGCAGGTGTCGGTGTCCAGCACCCTGGAGTTCTAAACCCCAGCCCGCTCGCCACAAAGGTACGGAGCTGTTAGCGTTGCGGCCATTAATGGCTTTGCGGAACACGGTACCGATGCACTTTGGACGATGGCTACACCTGCTGTGCCTGAGCATTTTACTGGGCGGCTGTGCGAGTGTTTCGCAGCCGTCCACGTCCTCGACGCTGGACCGCCTGTTGGCCGATCCTGCCCTCAACGGCGCCACGGTTTCGGTCATGGTGCGCGACGCCCGCAGTGGCGGCACCCTCTATCAACACAACCCGCGCACACGCCTGATCCCTGCCTCCAACCTCAAGTTGCTCACCACCGCTGCGGCGATGGATGTGCTGGGGCCGCAATACCGCTTTTCCACGCAACTGCTGAGCAACGGCCCGCAACAAGGTGAGCGCCTGACCGGCAACCTCTACCTGCGCGGCTTGGGTGACCCGACCACCCAGTTCGCCGACTACCAGGCACTCGCCGCCCAACTGGCGAGCCAGGGCGTGCGCCAGGTGCAGGGCGACCTGGTGTTCGACGACAGCTTTTTCGACGCCGAACGGCTGGGCGTCGACTGGGCCCAGGACGATGAAAGTACCTACTACGGCGCGCAGATTTCGGCGTTGACGGTATCGCCCAATGCGGATTTTGACGCGGGCACCCTGATCGTCACGGCCAAGGCGCCGGTCATTGCCGGCCAGCCGGTGACTGTTTCTTTAAGCCCACCCACGGATTACGTGCAACTGGGCAACCGCGCCGTCAGCGGCCCCGGCAACAGCTATGGCATCACCCGTCAGCACGGCACCAATCTGCTGCAACTGACAGGCACGCTGGCGCCGGGCAAGCAAAGCCGGCAGTGGGTGAGCGTGTGGGAGCCGACGCAACTGGTGGCCCATCTGTTCGAGCAAGCCCTGGCGCAGCAGGGTATCGAGGTGCTGGGGCGCAGGGTGATTGGCGGTGCAAGCCCTGGGACCGCCAGGGTGCTGGCGGAGCATCAATCGGCACCGTTGCAGGCACTGATCACGCCGCTGCTCAAGCTCTCGAACAACAACATGTCCGAAGCGTTGCTCAAGGCCATGGGCCGTAAAACGGCGAACGCGGGGACGGCGGCGGCGGGTGTGGCGGCGGTAGCGGCATTTATGCAGCGCCAGGGCCTGGACCCGGCGACGCTCAGCCAGGTGGATGGCTCGGGTTTGTCGCGGCGCAACCTGGTGTCGGCGCAGAACCTGGCGGACCTGCTGCTGGTAAGCGCCAGACAACCCTGGTTCGACGCCTGGTACAACGCCTTGCCGATTGCCGGCAATGCCGACCGTATGACCGGCGGCAGCCTGCGTTATCGCCTGCGCGGGACGGCTGCCGAAAACAACCTGCACGCCAAGACCGGCTCTATGGCCGGGGTGTCATCATTGAGCGGCTACATCACCGATGCCGAAGGGCGGCGGCTGGTGTTTTCGATGATCAGCAATAACTACTTGAGCGATGCAGCGCCGATCCGTGCCCTGGAAAACCGCCTGGCCGTGGCCCTGACGCACTGGCACGACTGATTCAGGGCTGATAACCCATCCGCCAACTCACGGCCTGGGTCGCCGCCAGCAAGCGCTGCGCCGCCGGGCCATCTTCGTCGGCATGGAACAGCGAGGTGGGGCCAACCACGGTCATCACCGCCGCCACTTGCCCAACCGCGTTGAACACCGGCGCCGACAGCGCATCCACCCCCGGCATCAGCAGGCCATGCACAAAGTGCAGGCCACGGCTGCGGATCTGCTCGCAGGTGAGGGCGTAGGCCTGGTCGTCGGCCAGGGCGTGGGCGAGACCGGCCTGGATTTCACGCTCACGCAACTCGACGGTTTCCCGCGACGGCAGGAAGGCGCTGAACACCAGCCCGGTGGACGAGCTGAGCAGCGGCAACACCGAACCCAATTGCGTCACCACCGTGACTGCGCGCACCGCCGGCTCGATCTGCACCACCGTCGCGCCCTGGTTGCCCCATACCGCCAGAAAGCAGGTTTCATTCAACTCGTCGCGCAGTTCTGCCAGGGGCATTGCGCCGACTTTCAGCACGTCCATGCTGCCCAGTGCGGCCAGGCCCACCCGCAGCGCCTCGCGCCCCAGGCCGTAATGGTTGGTGGCGGTGTTCTGTTCGGCAAAACCCGAAGCGATCAACGCCTGTAAATAACGATGCACCTTGCTTGCCGGCATCTGCACATGTTCGGCCAGACGCGACAACGAAGTGGCGGGCGACAACTCGGCCAGGGCCTTGAGGATGTCGGTGCCCACTTCGGCCGAGCGGACTTTCTGTTTACCGGTGTCGCGGGGCTTTTCCATGGAAGGGCGAGAATCCGAGAGATGAATGGGCGTCTTTATAGCTTGACGGTCGATGGTGATCAAATTACGTTATGCGTAACTGGATTACGATAAAAACAACTGACCCCAGAGGAAGCTCCATGAACCTCGAATATCTTTCGGGCTTCGGCAATGAATTCGCCAGCGAAGCCCTGCCCGGCGCCTTGCCGGTCGGCCAGAACTCCCCGCAAAAAGCGCCCTACGGGCTGTATACCGAACTGTTTTCCGGCACCGCCTTCACCATGGTGCGCAGCGAAGCCCGTCGCACTTGGCTGTACCGCATCCAGCCATCGGCCAATCACCCGGCGTTCGTCAAGCTGGAGCGACAGCTGGCCGGTGGCCCTCTGGGTGCGGTAACGCCCAATCGCCTGCGCTGGAACCCTTTGGATATTCCCGGCGAGCCGACAGACTTTATCGACGGCCTCGTCGCAATGGTGGCGAACGCCGGGTCAGAAAAGCCCTCAGGCATCAGCATTCATACCTACCGCGCCAACCGTTCGATGGAGCGCGTGTTCTTCAATGCCGATGGCGAACTGTTGATTGTCCCCGAGCAGGGCCGCTTGCGTATCGCCACCGAACTCGGTGTGCTGGAGGTGGAGCCGTTGGAGATCGTCGTGCTCCCGCGTGGTCTCAAATTCCGCGTCGAACTGCTGGATGCGCAAGCACGCGGTTATGTCGCGGAAAACCACGGCGCGCCGCTGCGCCTGCCGGACCTTGGACCTATCGGCAGCAACGGCCTGGCCAACCCCCGTGACTTCCTCACGCCGGTTGCCCACTACGAAGACCTGAAACAGCCTACAACCCTGGTGCAGAAATTCCTCGGTGAGCTGTGGGCCTGCGAGTTGGACCACTCACCGCTGAACGTGGTCGCCTGGCACGGCAACAACGTGCCTTACAAATACGACCTGCGCCGCTTCAACACCCTCGGCACCGTGAGTTTCGATCATCCCGATCCGTCGATCTTCACCGTATTGACCTCGCCCACCAGCGTGCACGGCCTGGCCAACCTCGACTTCGTGATCTTCCCGCCGCGCTGGATGGTCGCCGAAAACACCTTCCGCCCGCCGTGGTTCCACCGCAACCTGATGAACGAATACATGGGCCTGATCCAGGGCGCCTACGACGCCAAGGCCGAGGGCTTCCTGCCCGGCGGCGCGTCGCTGCACAGTTGCATGAGCGCCCACGGCCCGGACGGCGAGACCTGCACCAAGGCGATCAACGCCGAGTTGGCGCCGCACAAGATCGACAACACCATGGCCTTCATGTTCGAGACCAGCCAAGTGCTGCGTCCCACCCAGTTCGCCCTGGACTGCCCGCAACTTCAACCTGCTTATGACGCGTGCTGGGCCTCGCTGCCCAACACCTTCAACCCGAACCGGAGATAACCCATGACTCAGCCCACTACTACCCAAAGCTGGGTGGCCTGCGCCAATGGCCACCGCGACTTTCCTTTGCAGAACCTGCCGTTGGGCGTGTTCAGCATCAACGGTTCGGCCCCGCGCAGTGGCGTGGCGATTGGGGACTGCATCTTCGACCTGCATGCCGCTCTGGAAGCATTTGAGGGTGAAGCACGCCGAGCGGTTGAAGCGACCGTGGGCGGCCAGTTGAATGCGTTTTTTGAACTGGGCCGTGGCCCGCGTGTTGCGCTGCGTGAGCGCCTGTTGGAACTGCTTGCCGAGGGCAGCCCGCTGCAAGCGCGTGAGGCGCAGGTCCTGCACCGTGCCGCCGATTGCCAGATGCATGTACCGGCCCGGATCAATGACTACACCGACTTCTACGTCGGTATCGAGCACGCGCAGAACGTCGGCAAGCTGTTCCGCCCCGACAACCCTCTGCTGCCCAACTACAAGTACGTGCCAATCGGTTATCACGGCCGCGCCTCGACCATTCGCGCCTCCGGTGCCGATGTGCGTCGCCCCAAGGGCCAGACCCTGCCCGCCGGCCAGACCGAACCGACCTTCGGCCCTTGCGCGCGGTTGGATTACGAGCTGGAACTGGGCATCTGGATTGGCCAGGGCAATGCCATGGGCGACTCGATTGCCATCGGCGACGCCGCCGAGCACATTGCCGGTTTCTGTCTGCTCAACGACTGGTCTGCGCGGGACATCCAGGCCTGGGAATACCAGCCGCTGGGGCCGTTCCTGTCGAAAAGCTTCATCACCACGATTTCGCCTTGGGTCGTCACGGCCGAAGCACTGGAACCGTTCCGCAAGGCGCAACCGGCCCGTCCCGAGGGCGATCCGCAACCACTGCCGTACTTGCTGGATAAACGTGACCAGGCCGCCGGTGCTCTGGACATTGAACTGGAAGTGCTGCTGACCACCGCGGCCATGCGCGAACAGAACCTGCCGGCCCAGCGCCTGGCCCTGAGCAACAGCCTGCATATGTACTGGACTGTGGCGCAACTGGTGGCACACCACAGCATCAACGGCTGCCAGTTGCAGGCCGGTGATCTGTTCGGTTCGGGGACCCTGTCCGGGCCGCAGGAAGGGCAGTTCGGCAGCCTGCTGGAGATGACCGAAGGCGGCAAGAAGGTCATCGAATTGCCATCCGGCGAAGTGCGCAGGTTCCTGGAAGACGGTGATGAAATCATCCTGCGCGCCCGCTGCAACCGGGAAGGTTTCGCCTCCATCGGCTTCGGCGAATGCCGTGGCACTGTGGTCGCAGCGCGTTAAGAGGGCAGGGTGATGGAACTCTATACCTACTACCGCTCCACGTCGTCGTACCGGGTGCGTATCGCCTTGGCCCTCAAGGGCCTGGACTTCACGGCGGTGCCGGTGAACCTGCTGGTACCGGCGGGCGGCGCCAATCGCCAGCCGGAGTACCTGGCAATCAACCCTCAAGGCCGCGTGCCGGCCTTGCGCACCGATGACGGCGAACTGTTGATTCAGTCGCCGGCGATCATCGAGTACCTGGACGAACGTTATCCACAGGCGCCGCTGCTTTCCAAAGACCTGGCCACCCGCGCCCATGAGCGTGCCGTGGCGTCGATCATCGGCTGTGATATCCACCCGCTGCACAACTCCAGCACCCAGAACCTGTTGCGGCAGTGGGGGCACGATGAGGCGCAATTGCTGGAATGGATCGGTCACTGGATCAGCCAGGGGCTGGGCGCGGTGGAGCAGTTGATTGGCGATGCGGGGTTTTGTTTTGGCGAACAGCCTGGGCTGGCGGATACGTTTCTGATTCCCCAGCTGTACGCGGCGGAGCGCTTCAAAGTGCCGTTGGCTGCGTATCCGCGCATTGGCCGGGTGGCGGCATTGGCGGCGCAGCATCCGGCGTTCATTCAGGCCCACCCCGCCAACCAACCTGACACCCCATAACGCTCAAGGCTTGCACCGCCCCTCCCGCCGTGGATATGCGTCACCTACCAATAAAAATAAACAGGTACCTTGCGATGCACAATCAGATTGCCAGCTTTCGCGCGGCACTCGACGCCCGTCCGGTGTCGCGCTATCAGTGGTTGATCCTCCTGTTGCTGGCGTTGCTGCTGGTGACCGATGGCTACGATGCTCAGGTGCTGGGCTATGTAGTGCCGGCTTTGGCGTCGGATTGGGGATTGGAAAAAGCTGCGTTCGGCCCGGTGTTCAGCGCCAACCTGCTGGGGCTCACATTAGGCTCGCTGCTGGTGACGCCTTTGGCTGACCGATTTGGCGTACGGCGCATCTTGCTGGGCTGCGTGTTGATCTATGCCTGCCTGACTCTGCTGATGGTGTTCGCCCACTCACTGACCTCCCTGATGGCTGCACGATTTATCTGCGGCATCGGCATGGGCGGCGCGATGCCCAGCGCCATGGCGTTGATGTCGGAATATTCGCCGCCGCGCCTGCGCACTCTGATGGTGACCTTGGCGGCGTGCGGGTTCTCGTTCGGCGGTGCGGCGGGTGGGTTTGTGGCGGCGGGGTTTATCGACAGCTTCGGCTGGCAAGCGGTGTTCCTGGCCGGTGGCGTCACACCGTTGCTGTTGTTTCCGTTCCTGGTGTGGCTGCTGCCTGAATCGTTGCCGCGCCTGTTGCGCGATGCACCGCCTTATCGGCGATTGCGCAACGTGACCTCGCGCATGCTGCCCGACTGGCAACCGCCGCCGGCGAACGAGGCAGAACACCTTCAAGCGCAGGGCAGCAAGCTGACGGTGGTCGAGCTGTTCCGCCATGGCTATGCACGTCCGACGCTGCTGATCTGGGCGACCTTCTTTGTCAGTCTGATCTTGCTGTATTTCATGATCAGTTGGCTGCCGTCGCTGTTGCTGGAAAGTGGCCTGGCGCTGAATCAGGCCAATTTGGTGACGTCGATGTTCCTGTTTGCCGGCACCTTGGGCGCGATCGGCATGGCCTGGTTTGCCGACCGGCTCAAAAGCAAGGTACGCCTGCTGTCTGGTGTGTTGGCGGCGGCTGCGGTGTGCACCGTTTTGCTGGGGCTGAACCACGACAATTCGCACTATCTGGTGGCCTGTGTGTTTGCGGCCGGGTTCTGCATCATCGGGGGACAATTGACCCTCAATGCTTTCGCCAGCAACTTTTACCCGGCGCATGTGCGTGCCACCGGTACCGGTTGGGCACTCGGTGTCGGGCGCTTTGGTTCGATCCTGGGGCCGTTGTTTGGCAGCATGCTGCTAGCGATGCATATTCCGGTGCAGCAGATTTTTTTCTTCTGCGCGATACCGGCGGTGATGGCGGCATTGTTGATTATTCAGGTCCGATCACCAGGGGGGGATGTGCCGAAGAGCGCGCTGCCTGGCGATATTCTCAAGGCGCCTGAGGGCTAGTGCACCACTGAATTGGGCGGCAAGTGCCCTAGCCGCTCGGTCAGGCGCAGGCGTTGGATCGGATCTTCACTGAGCATCAGCGCGTGTTCCAGGTCAAAACGCTCGGCGTTCGGGCAGTCCAGGCGTTGATACAGGCTGGCCCGTGCCAAGTAGTCGGCGGCATTGGCGCTGCCCAGTTCCAATACGCGCTCGGCGTCCACCAGGGCTGCCAGCGGGTTGTCGTTGGCGAGGTGCAACTGGCGCAGGTTGCGCGACAGTCGTTGCAGGATAGAACGCGCGTCGGCGGTGTGCAGGTGGTCGGCCTGCAACTTGAGGTTGGGCCCGTACTGGCGTTGCAGCAGTTCACGGCAATCGTTGGGGTACAGGCGCCGCCCGCCGCACGGGTCCAGCAAGTGATCGGCACCGGGCACCCGCAGCAGGAAGTGCCCGGGGAAGTTCACGCCAACCATCGGTATCTCCAGGCGTCGCGCAAGCTCCATGGCAATTAACCCCATGGCCAGGGGTTGCCCGCGTTTGCGCTGTAGCACCTTGTCCAGCAGTGCGGCGGCAGGGCGCAGCGGGGTGAAGTCATCCTGGGCAAACCCCAGGTCATTCATGCGCCGCAGCAGTGGTTGACCCAGTTCATCTGCCGGCAGCATGGGCATGCTCAGGCTGACCTGTTGTTGCAGTAAGGCCAGGTTCTGCAGGATCTCCAGCGGCTGCACCGCCGGGTCGTGCTCGGCGGCGATCCACAGCGCTGCTTCGAACAGCGCCGGCGGCGAACGTTGCAGGCAGGCGAAAAAGGCTTGGCGGGGCTTCATTGCGTTCTCCGGCGGATGCCCCCGTTTTAGCCTTGCTGAGAATGTTCGTCTAGTGGCTTAAGAAATATCCCACGTTCTTATGTCGCAAGCCCTGCAAAATCGGGCGGCTTATTCCAGTGCACTTCGGCAGTTTTCTGCCGCCAGCCTATACTTGGCGACACCAGAAGTGATTCGGGAGCTTGACGATGTTTGCTCTCATGCACAGCACCCGCCTTGAATCGCTGCACCTGAGCGTCGACCCGGTGACGGGGCTCAAGGCGGTCATCGCCATTCACAACAGCCGCCTGGGGCCTGCCTTGGGCGGCTGTCGTTATATCGCCTACCCCGACGACGAAAGCGCCGTGGCCGATGCCGCGCGCTTGGCCCAAGGCATGAGCTACAAGGCGGCCTTGGCCGGGCTGCCGGTAGGCGGTGGCACGGCGGTAATCCTGCGTCCCGCCCATGTGGAAAACCGGGCTGCGTTGTTTGAAGCGTTTGGACGTTGTGTCGAGCAACTCAATGGGCGCTACATCACTGCTATCGACAGCGGCACCTCGGTGGCCGACATGGATTGCATCGCCCAACACACCTGTTTCGTCACCAGCACCACCGCCGCTGGAGACCCTTCGCCCCATGCGGCCATGGGCGTGTTCGCCGGCATTCGCACCACCGCCATGGCCCGCCTGGGCAGCGACAACCTCGAAGGGCTGCGCGTGGCAGTCCAGGGCCTGGGCAACGTCGGTTATGCACTGGCCGAACAACTGCACGCCGCCGGTGCCGAATTGCTGGTCAGCGACATCGATCACGGCAAGGTGCAACTGGCCATGGAACAACTGGGCGCGCACCCCATCGCCAATGACGCGTTGCTCAGCACCCCCTGTGACATCCTTGCGCCCTGCGGCCTGGGCGCGGTGTTCAACCGCACGAGCGTGGGCCAACTGCGCTGTGCCGCCGTGGCCGGGTCCGCCAGTGCGCAACTGACCAACCTGCAAGTGGCCGACCAACTGGAAGGGCGCGGCATCCTCTACGCCCCCGACTACGTGATCAACTCCGGCGGCCTGATCTACGTCGCCCTCAAGCACAGCGGTGCCGAACTGCCGACCATCACCGCGCACCTGTCCAACATCGGCAAGCGCCTGACCGAAATCTACGCCCACGCCCAAGCCGAAAAACGCTCCCCGGCACGGGTGGCGGATGAACTGGCCGAACGCCTGCTCTATGGATGAGCACGCATTAAAAAGGCCCTGAACCAATGATTCAGGGCCTGTTCAATTCGGGCTTTATTCCGCCGCTGCGTTGAGCAACTCGGACAACGCGTCCGGCTGGCTCTTGAAGGCCTTGGCAAACACATCGCGATTCTTCGCCATGTAGATCCCGGCTTCTTCCACCTGCTGCTCGCTCAGGGACGGCACGGCTTTTTGCAACACTTCTGCCAGCAACTCAGCGAGTTCAAGCATTTTGTCATGACGGTCAGCTTCGGCTTTATCCATGAACAAACGCTCCAGATCTCGGCTGCTGCGGTATACCACTTCGACGGCCATTCACCACCTCACATGCCTTCACGATAGTTGTCTTTTGCGACTACTGTATTTATATACAGCGAAAAGGGTAAGCCAAACCGTGGGGTTTGGGTAGCAGTTTTTTAATGTAGCCCGTAAATACAGGTTTGGCGTGCCTCATGTCACCCCGCCATCATCTCATGCCAGTGCTGGCCTTTTTTCTGCATGCAGAACAACCGTCACGTCCAACCCGCATTATCCGGTCGAGTCGACCTAAGGAAGTACCCTCGTGAAAATCAACTGGGCCGAAAAGCTGCGTCTGCAAGTCCATGGGCTGGCTGAGTCGCTGGGCAATCTGTTCGTGGAGTCGTTCCACTACCTGGCGCTGTTCGCCATTGGTGCAGTAACCGCCTGGGCGGCGGTGATGGAGTTTCTGGGGATGCTGGAGAACGGACACATCAAGATCGATGACATCTTGCTGCTGTTCATCTACCTGGAATTGGGCGCCATGGTCGGGATTTACTTCAAGACCAACCACATGCCCGTACGCTTCCTGATCTACGTGGCGATCACTGCGCTGACCCGTCTGTTGATCTCCAACGTATCCCATCACAACCCGCCGGACGTAGGCATCATCTACCTGTGCGGTGGGATTTTGCTGTTGGCGTTCGCGATTCTGGTGGTGCGCTACGCTTCGTCGGCGTTCCCGTCGGTGAAGGTCGAAGGCCCGCGCCGCAAGGGCCAGACGAGCCTGGAAACCGAGAAGGGCGAGCTTTAAAGCCCGACGCTGAAGGGCAGGGTGCGGGTGGGCGGTCGTTGCAACAATTGGTGATCGCCATCCGTCATCACCGCCAGGATCTCCATGGCGCTGTGGCCCTGCTCGATGGCGATGCCGAACTGGATGCTCTGCACCAGGCGTTTGAGTCGTTGCGGGTCGTTGCGTTGTTCGGCGCTGATCATGCGTTTGGCGACCACGCCATCCTCATTCGAGAGGGTGAGCATGATGCTGCCGTCCAGCCGTTGGATACTCAGGTTGACCCGGTAGGTTGGGGTAAAGGTGTCGGTGATGATCTGAAAAGGATTGTCCATGGTGCGTTACCGCCTGATAAGAACATGCAGTCATTGACGACCGGTATCGGGATTAGTTCGCGTCTCCTGACCACCGGCCAAAGTCCGTTTCCCTCAAAAGCTGTACAGCAAGGGGCGTGCCGTACACGCAATGTAGGAAGGGGCTTGCTCCCGATAGCGGTGTGTCAGCCAATAGATGCTTGGCTGAAAGACTGCTATCGGGGGCAAGCCCCTTCCCACATTTGATTTGGGTTGTGCTGAGTCCGTGGGCTATTTCAGGGCAGTACGGAGAAAACGATCGCAGACAGCGCAATCAACCCGATCACCACCACAAACACATTCGACACTTGGCCCGAATACTGGCGCAAAGCTGGCACGCGGCGGATCGCGTACATCGGCATCAGGAACAGCAGGCACGCGATGATCGGCCCGCCCAGGGTTTCGATCATGCCCAGGATGCTTGGGTTAAAGGTGGCCACGGCCCAGCAGGTCAGCACCATGAACAGTGCGGTGCTGCGTTCCAGCCACTTGGCCGACATGGAGCGGTTACGCCCGCGCAGGGATTTGACGATCAAGCCCTGGAAGCCTTCGCTGGCGCCGATGTAGTGGCCGAGGAAGGATTTGGTGATGGCCACCAGTGCAATCAGTGGCGCGGCGTAGGCAATCACGGGCGTCTGAAAGTGGTTGGCCAGGTACGACAGGATGGAAATGTTCTGGGCCTTGGCCGCCGCCAGGTCCGCCGGCGACAGTGCCAGTACGCAACTGAAGCAGAAGAACATCACCGTCAGCACCATCATGCCGTGGGCGGTGGCGAGGATGCCGCTGCTTTTGCGCTCGGCCTGCGGGCCGTACACGCGTTTCTGGTCGACGGCGAACGCGGAGATGATCGGCGAGTGGTTGAACGAGAACACCATCACCGGGATCGCCAGCCACAGGGTTTTGAAGAAGATGGGCAGCGGCATGCCTTCGCTGGCGGAGGCGAAAAATGCGCCGTTCCAGTTGGGGATCAGGCTCAATGCCAGTAACAGCAGGGCGGCGACGAACGGGTACACCAGCACGCTCATGGCCTTGACGATCACGCCCTGGCCGCAGCGCACGATGGCCATCAGACCGAGGATCAGCACCAGCGACAGAATTGCCCGTGGCGGCGGCGTCATGTGCAACTGGTGCTCCATGAAACTGCCCAGGGTATTGGTCAGCGCCACGCTGTACACCAGCAAAATCGGGAAGATCGCGAAGAAATACAGCAAGGTGATCAGCTTGCCTGCGCCGACGCCGAAGTGTTCTTCGACCACTTCGGTGATGTCGCCGGATTTGCCTGACAGCACAAAGCGCGTCAGCCCACGGTGGGCGAAGAAGGTCATCGGGAAGGCCAGCAGCGCCAGCACGATCAGCGGCCAAAAACCGCCGACGCCGGCGTTGATCGGCAGGAACAGGGTGCCCGCGCCGATGGCGGTGCCGTAGAGGCCAAGCATCCAGGTGGTGTCGTGTTTGGTCCAGCCGGTGGTTACGGTATTTTCTACTTCAACAGGATTTTCGGCAGCAGGTGTACGTACATCGGTCATCGTTATTGCCTCGTTATTATTTTTGCGCGGGCTCACGTTGGGGCGGTCAGGGGGTGCTCCTCAGCACTCCACCCAGCTCACGGCCAGGCCGCCCCGTGAAGTTTCTTTGTATTTGTCATGCATGTCGGCGCCGGTATCGCGCATGGTGCGGATCACGCGGTCGAGGGAGATGAAGTGTTTGCCATCGCCGCGCAGGGCCATTTGCGTGGCGTTGATGGCCTTGACCGCCGCGATGGCGTTGCGCTCGATGCACGGCACTTGCACCAGGCCGCCGACCGGGTCGCAGGTCAGGCCGAGGTTGTGTTCCAGGCCGATTTCGGCGGCATTTTCCAGTTGCTCGGGTGTGGCGCCGAGGATGTCGGCGAGGCCAGCGGCGGCCATGGCGCAGGCCGAGCCGACTTCGCCCTGGCAGCCGACTTCGGCGCCGGAGATTGAGGCGTTTTTCTTACACAGGATGCCGACGGCGGCGGCAGCCAGGAAGAAATTGACCACATCGTCGTCGGACGCGTCGGCGTTGAACTTCATGTAGTAATGCAGCACCGCCGGGATGATCCCCGCCGCGCCGTTGGTGGGGGCCGTGACCATGCGTCCGCCGGCGGCATTCTCTTCGTTGACGGCGAGGGCGAACAGGTTGACCCATTCCATGGCCGACAAGGTCGAGGTGATGACGTTGGGTTTGCCGATTTCCAACAGGCTGCGGTGCAGTTTCGCAGCACGGCGTGGCACATCCAGGCCACCAGGCAAAATGCCTTCATCGCGCAGGCCTTGCTCCACGCATTCGCGCATCACCGACCAGATATGCAGCAGGCCGCTGCGGATTTCTTCGTCGCTGCGCCACGCGCGTTCATTGGCCATCATCAGTTCGGAGACGCGCAGGCCGTGCTTGTTGCACAAGGCCAGCAGTTCGACGGCGCTGGAAAAGTCGTAGGGCAACTGCACATCGCTGGTCGGCGCGATGCCTGACGCCGCCTCAGCCGCTTCGATGATGAAACCGCCACCCACCGAGTAGTACGTTTGCTCGCTGAGCAGGCCGCTGTCGCCATAGGCGTGCAGGGACATGGCGTTGGGGTGGTAGGGCAGGCTTTCGTCGAGTAGCAGGAGATCGGTACGCCAGTTGAAGGCAATGTCCTGGGTGCCGGCCAGCAATAAGCGGCCGGACTCGCGCAATTGCTGGATACGTGTGTTGATCGAGGTGGGATCGACACGGTCCGGCCATTCGCCCATCAGCCCCATCACGCAGGCGCGGTCGGTGGCATGGCCAACGCCAGTGGCGGACAGCGAGCCGTACAGACGCACTTCTACCCGTCGGGTTTCGGTGAGCACTTGCTGGTCGCTGAGGGCTTGGGCGAAGGTCGCCGCTGCCCGCATGGGGCCGACGGTATGGGAGCTGGAAGGGCCGATACCGACCTTGAATAGATCAAAAACACTGATAGCCATGCTAAACCCTTACAAGCAATGGAGTAGGAATCGCTGCCATGTTTTGTAGGACGAGCGCAATTGGCGCGATACTGAGCCTCTGGATCGGCACTGACCAACGAATTATCCTAAGACACCCTTTAGCAGGACTAAACCCTATGGCCCGCCCGCTTCATGGTCAGACTTACGTCTGGCTGCACGTGTTTTCCTGTGCTGCACGGCATCTGTCGTTCACCCGTTGTGCCGAAGAACTGCACATCACGCCGGGGGCGGTGAGCCAGCAAATCCGTCAATTGGAGGAGCGTTTGGGCTTTCGGCTGTTCCATCGACGGGCTCGGGGAGTGGAGCTGAGTGCCGAGGGCCAGCGCTTGGCGGCGACCGTGGGGGAGGCTTACGGCAGCATTGATGCGGAGTTGCAGCGGCTGGATGCGGGGATGATCAGCGGCACCTTGCGTCTGCGCTCGATTCCGTCGTTCCTGGGCAAGTGGCTGACCCCGCGCCTGCCGCGCTTGCAGCAACGCTTTCCGGACATCCAGTTGCGCATGGTCGCCGAGGACAGCAGCATCGCCCTGCATGAGGGCGACTTCGACCTGGCCATCGACCTGAACGATGGCAGCTACCCCGGCCTGTTATCCACAGCCCTGCTGGATGAGCAGATATTTCCGGTGTGCGCGCCGAGCCTGTTGCGCGGCCGCCCGCCGCTGCACGGCCCGGCCGACCTGGTGCATTTCCCTTTGCTGCACGACATCACCGCCTGGCGTGGGAGTTATGAGTACGCCGAGTGGGAGTTTTACCTGAACGCTATCGGCTACCACCAGGCTGATGTTCGCCGCGGCCATACCTTCAACCGCAACCACCTGACCATCGAAGCCGCGATCGCCGGCATGGGTGTGGCCATTGCACGGCGTACCTTGCTTAACGATGAGCTGGAGCGCGGCACCTTGATCGTGCCGTTCGGCCTGGCCGTGCCCAATCACAAACGTTACGTATTGCTCTACGCGCCGGGCGCGCTGAGCCATCCGGGCGTGCGGGCGGTGCATGACTGGCTGGTAGAGGAAGCGGGGATTTTTCGCGGATTGCACCCGTTGGGAGACGGGCAATTGTGACGTTTACAGAGCGTAAGAAGATGTAACTAACTCCCCACCCTAACAGCGTTTTTGCTCGTCGTCAGGCTTAATTTGTAATGTAGGATTTATCTTTGCAAAGGGGTTGAATTGTTTCTCTGGCTGCTCAATTGTGTAATCAAGAGGTCATGGTTTCACCACCCCGGTGTCGCAGTTGTGACCTCTCGCGAGCTAGCTGAAATAAGGGAAGAACTATGCAAATCCAAGTCAATAGCGATAACCATATTGAAAGCAGCATCCGACTGGAGGAGTGGGTACGTACTACCATTGAGAGCACGCTCGAACGTTATGAAGAAGACCTGACTCGTGTTGAGGTCTACCTGCGGGATGAGAACGGCGACAAGCCCGGCCCCCACGATTTGAATTGCCGCTTGGAAGCGCGGCCTAAAGGTCACCAGCCACTGTCGGTGTCCGCCAAGGGCGATACCCTGGAACAGGCGATCGACAATGCGGCCACCAAACTGGACCACGCGTTGGAACATCTGTTTGGCCGACTGCAAGGCAAGCCACGCGCTGCCGGGAAAAACCAGCCAATCAACAAAGTGAATGAAGACGCACTGGAACAGGAATTCCTGGAAAACGAAAACGCTGTGATCAACGGCTGACCGATTTTTCATCCCCTACAAACGGGCCTGCTTTTGCAGGCCCGTTTTTGTTTAGCTGCGTCGGAAAAAATACCGGCTCAGCAATGCCAGTCCGCCAGCCCCCAACCCCGCGAACAGCATCGCCCAACCGGCGCCATTGCGCAGTGCCGCCTGGGCATCGTTAGCTGTCAGCCCTGGCAATTCCAACTTGCCCGCCGCAATGCCCTGACTGATGGTTGGCCATTCCAATACAGTGCTCGCCGGCATCACCTCTGCCAGTTGATGGCTGATACCCAGCAACACCACCAAGCCCATCAACGCGATATTGATTGCCAGGGTAATCAGCCTTGCGCTGAGGTCGATACCCGACGCCATGCCTGCGCGGTCGGCCGATACTGAGTCTGTGGTGGTATTGGTGGTGGGCGAGTTGGTCAGCGCCAGGCCCACGCCCGCCATCACGCAACTGGCCAGTATCAGCCCGATACTCGGGTGTTCGGCGATATTGGCGGCGGCCATGGCCAGAAACCCATGGCCCATCAGGCCCAGGCCCAAAGGGATGATGCGTTCGGCGCCGTAGCGCAGGGCCAGGCGCTCGGCCAGCGGCGGCACCAGCAGGGTCGGCAAGGTGTAGGCGAGCAGGGCTGCGCCGGTGGTCAACGTGTCGTAACCCAGGCCGGCCTGGAAGTACAACGGCAGGTAGATCATGAACGGCCAGAAGCTGAAGTTCATGCCAATCGAGCCCATCAATGCGCCATTGAAGCGCCGGATGCGAAACACCGCGAAGTCGAACATCGGGTGCGCGCTGCGCCGCTCGATCACGACAAACAACAGCAACGCAGCCAGCGACAAGCCCGCCCAACCCGGCACAAAGCCATTTTCGCTGCCCTGGGTGATGAAGTAGACCAGTGCAAACACCGACAGCGTCAGCGTCAGCATGCCGGCGATATCGAGGCGATGGGCAGCCGGGTCGCGGGATTCTTCCACGCTGACGCGCAGCAGTACCCAGGTGAACAGCGTGAGTGGCACATGCACCAGGAACACCCAGCGCCAATCCGCCACGGCCAGGATCAACGCGCCGATCATCGGCCCGAAGCCCAGGCCCACGCCGGCAATCACACCCCATATGGCAAACGCCCGCGCCCGAGCCGCCGGTTCGCGGAACAGGTGCGACAGGATGGCGAACTGGCAAATCATCATCGCCCCACCGCCAATGCCCTGGACAAACCGCGCCACAATCAGCGTGGCGGCGCTGTCGGCCAACCCGCACGCCAGCGAGGCCAGGGCGAATACCCACAGGCACAGCACCAGCATGCGTCGACGGCCAAAACGGTCGGCCAAGGTGCCGGCCGCCATCAGCACGCTGGTGCACGCCAGGGTGTAGGCGTTCATGATCCATTGGGCGTCCTGGAAACCGGTGCCCAGTTGCTGTTCGAGCGTAGGCAAGATGATCGGCACGCTGGAAATTTCCAGGCCGAACATCAGTGCCACCAGGCACACGGCGGTGAGGGCCAGGTTGTTTCTGGCATGACTGGGCGTGCTGGCGGCCGATAACGTGGCGGCGGGTGGCATGGGATTCTCCTGTGGATAAACGACGGACTTATTCTCAGGGGAATCCATTTCTTTATTCGTGATAAGTTTTCTTTGGATAAGGGACTCAAAGGCGACAATTACAGCATGGCCACACCACGATTTGATGGCGTTGAACTCTTTTTGCAGATCGTCGAAAGCGGCAACCTGACCGAGGCCGCCGAACGGCTCAATCTCACGCGCTCGGCGGTGGGCAAAGGGTTGGCGCGGCTGGAAGCGCGGCTTGGCACATGCCTGTTGCAGCGTTCGACCCGTCGCCAACGGCTCACCGAAGACGGTCAGGCCTACTACGAACATTGCCTGCGCGCACTGGCAGAACTGGAGGCGGCCGAATCGGTGTTGGAAAGTGGCCGCCAACAACCACGCGGACGCTTGAGGGTGAGCTTGCCGCTGGCGTTCGGGCATCACTACGCGGCGCCCGCTCTGTGGGGCTTGATGGCGCGTTATCCCGAACTGGAGATCGAGATCTGCTTCGCGGACCGGCTGGTGGATCTGGCCCAGGAAGGCTTCGACGTGGCCGTGCGAATCGGCCCGCTGCCCGACACCGATCGCCTGAGCGCGCGACGCCTGGGTGAACAGTCCGTGTGCCTGGCGGCTGCACCGGCGTATTTGCAGCGTGTGGGGCCGATTGCGTCCATCGACGACCTCGCCGGCCACCGAGGCATCGCCTACCGCAGCAATACCCCACACCGTTCCCGCGTGGTCTCCCCGCTGCTGATGGACGACCTCCAGGCCGTGGCCGACGCCGCTATCGCGTGCGTGGGCCTGGCCTGGTTGCCGAGTTGGCTGGTTGCGCACTATGTGCTGCGCGGACAACTGGAAGCCGTATTGCCCGCCTACCGCGAGCAGCCTTCACCGATCCATGTTATCTGGCCCACGGCAACCCATATGCCGGCCAAGACGCGCTGTGCCATCGACGCCTTGGTGGCCGGCACACCGTCGTGCCTGGCGGGCAGTTGATCAGAACGCGATAGACGTCTGCACATACACCGTACGCGGCTCACCCACGTATTTGCCCTTGTTATTGTCGTCGAACGAGCGGGTGAAGTACTGGGTGTTGAAGATGTTTTTCACGCCCACCGCCACATTCAGATCCGACAGTTGCGGGCCGAAGTCGTAGCCCGCGCGGCTGCTGAACAGCATGTAGCCGGGGATGCGGCCGTTGGCGCCGTTGGCGCTTTCGGCCTGGGTGTTGGCGTTGTCGGCGAACTGGCTGCTCTGGTAGCTGCTGTCCAGGTTGAGCTTCCAGCGGCCTTCGGTGTAGCCCACGCCGAGGGTGCCTTTGTGCTTGGACGAGAAGGGCACGCGGTTGCCTTTGTTCGGGCCGTCTTCGCGGATGGTGGCGTCGACGTAGGCGTAGGTGGCGTACACATCGAAGCCGGCCAGCGCCGGGCTCAAGCCGTCGAGGGCATAGTTGACGCTGGTCTCGATGCCCTGGTGGCGGGTTTCACCACGGGCGATTACCGAGTCGTTGGTCTGGTTACTTTCATACTGGTTGTCGAAGTTGATCAGGAACGCGCCGATCTCTGCGCGCAAGGTGCCGTCGTCGTAGCGGGTGCCGAGTTCCCAGGTGCGGGCTTTTTCCGGTTTGACTTCACCGCTGGTGACGCGGTTGGGCATCTGGCTGTATTGCACACTGCCGAACGAACCTTCGGTATTGGCGTATAGGTTCCAGCTGTCGGTGAGGTGATAGAGCACGTTCAACGCCGGCAGCGCGGTGTTGTAGTCACCCTTGTATTGGACGTTGGTCAGGTTGTTGCTCTGCTGGGACTCGATCATCTCGTAGCGAATGCCCGGGGTGATCGTCCACTTGCCGATATCAATCCGGTCATCGACGAAAAAAGCATTGGCCTCGGTGCCACCACGGGTGTCGCGGTCGTTGCGGCTGTCGGTGCTGGGGATTTGCTGGTTGTTGGCCGAAATCGGCGTGCGGTAGCGCAGTTCATGCCCGGCTTCGTTGATATAGCGGTAGCCGACGCCGACTTCATGGCTGGTCGGGCCCAGGTCAAAACCCTGGGCGAAGCGGGTTTCCAGGCCGCGTACCCAATATTCGCGTGGCGACAGCGAAAGGAACGTGCCCTGGTCCAGGTAGCCGCTGCGCAGGGTCTTGGTGAAGAAAGTATTCACGGTGAATTCGCGGCGATCCTGCTCGTAGCGGTAACCGACGTTGAACATCGTACGGCGGCCCCAGAACTTGTCGTAGGGGCGGGTGGACTGGTACGGGTCGGCTTTGTAGTCCGCCACGTTCAAGCCGCCGGGCATGTCGGCCTGGCCTTCGTAGTACTGCGCCATGGCGTTGAAGCTGTTGGCGTCGTCGAGCTGGTATTTGCCCTTGAGGATCAGGTCGTCGATGCGCGTGTCGCTGTTTTCGCGCCAGTCGCCGCCCCGTGTGCCGGAGTACAGGATCGCGCCGCCCAGGCCATTCTCGGCGGTGCCGCCGGCCAGCAGGTTGCCGGTGGTCTTGAAGCCGTCGTGGCTGGAGGACGGGCTGGTTTCCGTCTGCAAGCCGCCTTTGACCGTAGGCGCATCCGGGATCGCGCGGGTCACGAAGTTGACCACGCCGCCGACGTTCTGCGGGCCGTAACGCACCGCGCCGCCGCCGCGCACCACGTCCACCGCGTCCATGTTGCCCATGCTGATCGGCGCGAAGGACAGTTGCGGCTGGCCATACGGCGCGAAGGGCACCGGGATGCCGTCCATCAGCACGGTCGAGCGCGACGCCAGGCGCGGGTTGAGGCCACGAATGCCGAAGTTCAGCGCCATGTCGTGGCTGCCGGTGCCGTTGTTGTCCGGGGCGTTGACGCCGGGGATGCGGTTGAGCACGTCCTTGGCCTGGGTGGCGCCCTGGCGTTCGAATGCTTCGCGGCGGATCACATCACGGGCGCCGGGATGTTCGAACACATTGGTCTGTGCCGCGTCGCCGAGCCAGTCGCCGACCACGCTGGACGTCGCCAGCTCTACCGTAGCCGGAGCTTTTTCCGGTTGCAGGCTGAAAGCGTTGTCACCTTCAGGGCGGGCTTGCAGGCCGGTGCCTTCCAGCAGTTTTTGCAGGCCTTCGGCGGTGCTGTAATTGCCAGAAAGCCCACGACTCTGCATGCCTGCAGTGACTTCGGAGCCGAAGGAAATCAACACGCCGGCTTCGCGACCAAACTGGTTCAGGGCCGCTTCCAGCGACGTCGGGGCAATGTGATAAGGCTTCGCGTCGGCCGCCATCACAGAAGGCAATACCGCGAAACTGAGGCTGGCGCCCAGTAACAAATGGCGCAGGGTGCGGGCGATTAGGGTCGGCTGCTGGGGCATGAAGAGCGGTCCTGAGAAGGAAGGATCAAGGTGGCTTTCCTTCTCTGTCACGCGAGGGGTGGAAAACGGCTCACAGGTTTGCAAAATAATTTCAGGCGCGCGCCTGGACCGTCACCCAGTAGCGGGTAAAGCGCCGCACTTTGACCGGCAGGCTGACTTCCAGAAGGTCAAGAATGCGTTCGCTGTCGTCCAGCGGGTAGCTGCCGGAGATCAGCAGGTTGGCCACCTGCGGGTCGCAATTGACCTGGCCGCGACGATAGCGGCCCAGTTCGTCGAGGAAGTCCTCCAGGCGCATATGGGCGGCCACCAACATACCGTCGGCCCACGCGCCGCTGTTGGCGTCGGTGGGGCGCGGGGTATCCCAGCCTTTGCGGGTGAAGTTGACTTGATGCGCGGCCTCGACGCTCAACGGCAGGCCGCTGTAAGTGTTGGGCATCACCTCGACCTGGCCGTCGAGCACCGCCAACTGGGTGTGGTCATTGAACTGGCGCACGTTCAGTTGCGCCGTCTGGCTGCTGAGCAGGCCCTGGCCGGTAAGGACGCGCAAAGGGGCGTTGCCGGCGCTGCCGCTCAGCATGATCTCGCCTTCGAGCAGGCGGATCAGTCGCTGCTGGCCATCGAAATGCACATCCACCGCGCTGCCGGTGTTGAGCTGCAACTGGCTGCCGTCGGCCAATTGCACCTTGCGTCGCTGGCCCACGGGGCTGCGGTAGTCGGCGGTCAGGGGCGGCAGAATATGTTGCTGGCGCAGGCTCCAGGCGGCGGCCGAGCCCGCGCCGAGGATCAGCAGCAGCTTGAGCGCCTGGCGCCGGCTGGTGGAGGTCGGCGCGTTCAATGCGGCATGGGCCAGGGGCGAGGGCATGCCGCGCAGGCGCTGGTTGACGCGCTGAATATGGTCCCAGGCGCGCTGGTGCTCACTGTGGGCATTCAGCCAGCGCTGCCAGGCGGCTTGCTGGCGAGGATTGAGTGCGCCTTGCTGCATTTCCATCAGCCAGTGCACGGCCTGTTCGGCAACTTGAGTGGAAAAATTCATAGGGCAAAGTAGCAGCGCAGGGCCGCTTTATTCAGGTGGCGTTTGACGGTAGCGATGGAGATGCCCAGTTCAGCGCCAATCTGCGCGTAGGTCAGGCCATCGAGTTGGGCCAGCAGGAAGGCGCGTTTGACTTGGGTGGGCAGGCCGTCGAGCAATTGGTCCAGTTCGATCAGGGTTTGCAGGATGATTGCGCGTTCTTCTTCCGACGGTGCCACGTGTTCGGGCATCTGCGCCAGGGCGTCGAGGTAGGCGCGCTCCAGGTCCTGACGGCGGTAGAAGTTGAACAGCACGCGCTTGGCGATAGTGGTGAGAAACGCGCGCGGCTCGACCAGCGGGGGCGTTTCCCGTGCGGTGAGTACACGGATGAACGTATCTTGCGCCAGGTCGGCAGCACTTTCCGGGCAGCCGAGCTTGCGTCGCAACCAGCCGGTGAGCCAGTGGTGATGGTCGTTGTACAGAACTTCGACGGTGTTGGACGGGCTCAACGCAAACACTCCACAAGCATCGGCATGCTTTAGAGAACAAGAATTGTTCGCATTGTATGGCTCGTGACACCGTTCGGCAATCCGTCAGGGCAGGTGATTCATCCGTTCTGTTTTGCTTATGAGAATATTTATCATTAATATTGCGCGCTGATGAACCTGGCGCCTCCCGCATGAAAAGCAAAACTTCACTTCCCGCGCTGTACCGCCTGGCTGTCACGTCCCGCGTGCTGGCCGCCGTGGTCGGCGGCTACCTCATGGCCTCGCTCGCCGCCATCTGCCTGGCATTGTGGATGCCGACGTCCCGCGCCGATGCCGTGATCACCGGGATGATGAGTTCATTTGTGTTCTATCTGCTGGCGGTGCTCTGGTGCTTCGCCTGCCGTACGGCGTGGCGCGCCTGGTTTGGCGTGATGTTGCCGAGCGCGGCATTTGCCGCGCTGGCGGGCTTAGGCTTGTGGATGGCGCGCACATGAAAGAGGGATTCCGCCAGGCCATGGCCTGGTTGCACACCTGGGCGGGCTTGATCTTCGGCTGGCTGCTGTTTGCCATTTTCCTCACGGGCACCCTGTCGTACTTCAAGGATGAGATCACCCACTGGATGCAACCCGAGGTGCAGGCCCATCCGCTGGACAATGCGCGCAGCCTGAGCGTCGCGCAACACTACCTGCAGCAAGTGGCACCGACAGCGGCGCGCTGGTTTATCGCCCTGCCGGACAGTCGCGACCCTGGCCTGTCGGTCATGTGGCAAGACAAGGTCGACCCTGGCCGGCGCGGCAATTTCATGCGCAAAACCCTTGATCCCGTCAGCGGCCAAGCCGTAGAGGCCCGCGAAAGCATGGGCGGGGATTTCTTCTACCGTTTCCACTTCCAGCTGCAAATGCCTCATCCCTGGGGCCGCTGGCTGTCCACCATCGCTGCGATGGTGATGTTCGTGGCGCTGATCACGGGCATCATCACCCACAAGAAAATCTTCAAGGACTTCTTCACCTTCCGCCCCCGCAAAGGCCAGCGCTCCTGGCTCGACGGGCATAACGCGGTGGGTGTGCTGGTGCTGCCGTTTCACCTGATGATCACCTACAGCAGCCTGGTGATCTTTATGAGCATGGTGATGCCGGCGCCGATCATGGCCTCCTATGGCAACGACACCCGTGCGTTCTTCAACGAAATATTCCCCGCGACCAACAATGCGCCGGCGTCGGGCCAGCCGGGCGAACTGGCGCCGTTGCTGCCGATGTACGAGCAAGCGCGGGCGCACTGGGACGGCGGCCACGTGGGGCGCATCGGGGTGAACAACCCCAGTGATGTCAACGCGTCGGTCAATGTGTTCCGCGCAGGTTCCGACAGCGTGGTGCATGAATTCGACAGCATCGTGTCCTTCAACGGACACGCCGGCGAACTGTTGCGCGCCAGCGACGGGCCATCGTTGGTCGCGATTGTCGGCGGCAGTTTCTACGGCCTGCACATGGGCCATTTTGCCGGGCCGGTGCTGCGTTGGTTGTACTTTATCTGCGGCCTGGCGGGCACGGCGATGATCGGCACCGGGCTGGTGATCTGGCTCGGCAAGCGCCAACTCAAACATGCCAGGAGCGGTGTGATGCCCTTTGAGCTGCGACTGGTGGAAGTGCTCAATATCGCCAGCATGTCCGGGCTGCTGATCGCCATTGCGGCGTTCTTCTGGGCCAACCGTCTGCTGCCGGTGAGCTTCGCCGATCGCTCCGATTGGGAAGTGCAGGCGTTCTTCATCGCCTGGGGCCTGAGCCTGATGCACGCCATTGTGCGTCGCGGCCGCCAGGGGTGGATCGAGCAATTGAGCGTCGGTGCGCTGATGTTTGTCGCCGTGCCACTGCTCAACGCAATCACCACCGATCACCATTTGGGCGTGTCCCTGGCCAGTGGCGACTGGGCGATGGCCGGCTTCGACCTGACTTGCCTGGGCAGCGGCGTGTTCCTCGCCTGGGCCGCCTGGAAGATGCAGCACCGCACGGCAGCGCAACCCAAGGCTGGACGGGCGCGTGCGCTCAACCTCAAGCAAGAGGCCAACTGAATGCTCCTCGCGCTGCTGATGTGCTACGCCGGGTTTACCGCGCTGTGCCTGGCCACCGACCGGCATCACGGCGAACTGCTGCACAGCAAGCCCTCGCCCCGTCGACGCCTGGGGTTGCGTGTGGCCGGATGGTCGCTGCTTGCCGTCGCGCTCTGGCCCGCCGTGAGTGTGGCTGGTTGGGGTGAGGGATTGGTGCAGTGGTGCGCCGTATTGATGCTCAGCGCCCTGTTGCTGGTGCTGTTGTTGCCGTATCGGCCAAGGCTGGCCTTGATTCTGGCGGGCGTCGGCCTGCTGGCCAGCCCCGTTGCGGCCTTCGCCACCCTCTGAGCCCTTGCCATGATGATCAGTACCCCACCCGAATCCCAGGACAGCCCGCACACTGATGCGACGGGTGGGCGTGCGCATTTTCTGCAGGTGTTTCTGTCCCAGCGTTCGCAGATGGAAGCCTTGGTGAGCCGCCGCGTCGGCTGCCGCGCCACGGCGGCTGACCTGGTGCAGGACCTGTTCCTGCGCTTCTGGCGCCGGCCGCTGGTGCAGGTCGAAGAGCTCAGCACCTACCTGCTGCGCTGCGCCGGCAATATCGCCATCGACCATCTGCGCAGCGAAGGCGCACGGGTGCGCAGCAGCGAAGGCTGGTTGCCCGAGCAGCAGGATAACCAGGGCTGCGAACCCCAGGCCGCGCTGGAGGCGGGCAACGATCTGCGCCATGTCGAAGCGGCCTTGCGCAGCCTGCCCGAACGCACGCGGCAGATTTTCCTGCTCAACCGCATCCATGGCCGCAAATACGCGGAAATCGCAAAGGCCATGGGGTTGTCCCAAAGTGCCGTGGAAAAACATATGATGCGTGCCCTCGAAGCCTGCAAGGCCAGCCTTCGCGACCCATTGCCTCCACGCACGCCAGGGAAAGCACCGTGAACGTCACCCCCACGCCCGACCAGCAACACGCCGCGCTGGCCTGGCTGAGCCTGTTGCACGATCAGCCGAGCAGCGGCGACCAGACGACGTTCAGCCACTGGCTGCGCGCCGACCCGGCACACGTCGAGGCCTACGCCCAGGCCCAGGTGCTGTGGGAGTTGAGCGAAGTGCCCGCACGCAAACTCGCCGACGAAGACGCCCTGGCGTTGCAGGGCTATCTCAACGCGATGAACACCTCCAAACGTTCGCGTGTAGTGCGCTGGTCCGGCGCCCTGGCCATGGCTGCTTGCCTGCTGTTGATGGTGTCCATGGGCGCCGGTTGGCAGCCGTCTCGTTGGGTCGACGACATTGGCGCTGATTACGTGACTGCGCCGGGGGAGGTGAAGACCATCACCCTGGTCGATCAATCCAAAGTCACCCTCGACGCCGACAGCGCGATTGCCGTGGATTTCAGCCAGGGCGAGCGGCATATCCAGTTGCGGCGTGGTGCCGGTTTTTTCAGCGTGACCCACACCGGCGAATCCTTTGTGGTGGAGGCGGGCAGCGGTGAAGCGCGGGTGCTTGGCACGCAATTCGAAGTGCGCCTGCAACCGGCGGGGGCGCAAGTGACGGTGTTGTCGGGGCGCGTCGGTGTGACCCCGTCGAAACAGGGCCCGCAGCAGATTTTGACGGCCGGCCAGCAAGTGGCCTACGCCGATGGCATTGCCGAGCCGATGCATGGTGTGGACAGCGAATCCCGCCTGGCCTGGCGCGACGGCTGGCTCAATTACTACAAGGCGCCGCTGGCCGATGTAGTGAAGGATCTGGGGCGTTACTACCCCGGCCGCATCCTGTTGCTCAACGAAGAGCTGGGCGCCAAACGCGTCAGCGGCAGCTTCCCGAGCAAAGACCCGCAGGCAGTACTGAATGCGTTGCAGGCGGTGCTGGGGTTTGAGCAGCACAGCCTGTTGGGGCGGGTGATCGTGGTGCGCTGATTATTTAAGCGCAGCCATGATCGCGTCGGGATTGAAATCCCGGATCAACGTCCCATTCACCTGCACAAACGGAATCCCACCGCCACCCAACGCCTCATACGCCTTGCGCGCCTGGGCGTCCTTCTCGATGTCGAACGCCTGGTACGGAATGCCTTTCTGATCCAGAAAGCGGCGGATCTGCTTGCAGTAACCACACCACTCGGTGGCATAGAGCACCACCCGCGCCGAGGTGCGGAGCTGTTCTGAAACCACCTGCGAAGGGTTGAAGATGCGCTCGATCTTGCCCCAGTTCTGGATCACTACAACCACCAGCAACACCAGCAGGACTTTTTTAAGGACCCCGCCGAGCATCAGTTACGGCGCTTGAGCTGGTCGGTCAGTTGGGTGGGCAGACCCTTGATGATCAAGGTGCCGGCGGCCTCGTCGTATTCGATCTTGTCGCCCAGCAGGTGCGCTTCAAAGCTGATGGACAAACCCTCGGCGCGCCCGGTGAAACGGCGGAACTGGTTGAGGGTGCGCTTATCGGCCGGGATTTCCGGCGACAGGCCGTAGTCCTTGTTGCGGATATGGTCGTAGAACGCTTTTGGCCGATCTTCATCGATCAGGCCCGACAATTCTTCCAGGCCCATGGGCTCGCCGAGCTTGGCCTGGCTGCTGGCGTAGTCCACCAGGGTCTTGGTTTTTTCGCGGGCGGACTCGTCCGGCAGGTCTTCGCTTTCGACGAAGTCACTGAAGGCCTTGAGCAGCGTGCGGGTTTCGCCTGGGCCGTCGACGCCTTCCTGGCAGCCAATAAAATCGCGGAAGTACTCCGAGACCTTTTTGCCATTCTTGCCTTTGATAAACGAGATGTACTGCTTGGACTGCTTGTTGTTCTGCCACTCGGAGACGTTGATGCGCGCCGCCAGGTGCAGTTGGCCCAGGTCCAGGTGACGCGACGGGGTCACGTCCAGTTCGTCGGTCACCGCCACGCCTTCGCTGTGGTGCAGCAGGGCGATGGCGAGGTAATCGGTCATGCCTTGCTGGTAGTGGGCGAACAGCACGTGGCCGCCGGTGGAGAGGTTGGACTCTTCCATCAGCTTTTGCAGGTGCTCGACGGCGGTGCGGCTGAAGGTGGTGAAATCCTGGCCACCCTCGAAATATTCCTTCAACCAGCCGCTGAACGGGTGCGCGCCGGACTCGGCATGGAAGAAACCCCAGGCCTTGCCCTGTTTGGCGTTGTAGCTCTCGTTGAGGTCGGCAAGCATGTTCTCGATGGCAGCGGATTCGGACAGCTCCGAGTCGCGGGCGTGGAGAACTGCGGGCGTGCCGTCGGGTTTTTTGTCGATCAGGTGGACGATGCAATGACGGATCGGCATGGGCTTCTCGGCTGGTTGAAGGGGAGCGGTTGGCCTCCCCGAAAAGTCGCCCAGTGTACCGCACCCATTGGTCAAGACACGCCTCGAAGGCGGTTTTGACCGCCGTCTGACATTGCATATGCCTTTTTTTCACGGTTTAGAGCGATAAAGCTGACCAAATGGGTAGGTAGAGGCGGATATTTCCCCGTCTCTGTGCTAGTTTTGCCCCGTCTTACGCCAAGTCTCGGCGTTAAGCGTGCATTCAGCATCTGTCAGGTCGAACCAATCCCCGTTTCAAGCATCTATAACCCCGTTCTCCGAGGTTATAAGCCTGGGGTGCCAGGCCTAGACGGTCGGGCTCGACGGCTGACACTGCACTCTGCAATCCATATGAATTTGATAGGGAAGGAACACCACAATGGCTATTACTAAAGACCAACTGATCGCTGACCTGGCTGAATCGGTAGACGCACCGAAAACTACCGTGCGCGCTCTGCTGGACCAACTGAGCCAAGTTGTTGCTGATCAGCTGGAAAACGGCGGCGAAATCACTCTGCCAGGCGTTGGCAAACTGAAAGTGACTGAGCGTCCAGCCCGTACTGGCCGTAACCCTTCGACTGGCGCTGCCATCGAAATCGCTGCCAAGAAAGTTATCAAGCTGGTTGTGGCCAAAGGCCTGACCGACGCTGTTAACAAGTAAGACGCAGCAAAAAAAACCGCGCTCCGGAGTGATCCGGGCGCGGTTTTTTGTTGCCTGCGATTTAGTCGCGGACCCAGCGCTGGCGCCAGATCTGCTGCTCGTTCTTGGTCTGGAAGGTCCAGGCCACGAAGCGGCTTTGCTTCTGGCCCTGGGACATTTCCACTACCTGGCTTTCCAGCACGCCGGCTTTTTTCAGGGCTGTTTCAATCGCGGGCAAGTTCGACGCTTTTGACACCAAGGTGCTGAACCACAGCACTTTATGAGCAAAATTCGCGCTTTCGGCGATCAACTGCGTCACAAAACGCGCTTCACCACCTTCACACCACAACTCGGCCGACTGGCCACCGAAGTTCAGCACCGGCAATTTGCGCTTGGGATCCGCCTTGCCCAGGGCGCGCCACTTGCGTTCGCTGCCTTTGGTGGCTTCGTCCATGGACGCATGGAACGGCGGGTTGCACATGGTCAGGTCAAAACGCTCGCCCGGCTCCAGCAGGCCTAGCAGGATGTGCTTGGGATTTGCTTGCTGGCGCAACTGGATGACCTTGCTCAGGTCGTTGGACTGCACGATGGCCTTGGCCGCCGCGACGGCGATAGGGTCAACCTCGGAGCCGAGGAAGTTCCAGCGGTATTCCATGTAGCCAATCAGCGGGTAGACGCAGTTCGCGCCCATGCCGATGTCCAGCACCTTGACGATGGAACCACGGGGAATCTTGCCGTCGTTGACGCTGGCCAGCAGGTCGGCGAGGAAGTGCACGTAGTCGGCACGCCCCGGCACCGGCGGGCACAGGTAGTCCTGCGGGATATCCCAATGCTGGATGCCATAGAACGACTTGAGCAGCGCCCGGTTGAACACCCGCACCGCATCCGGGCTGGCGAAGTCGATGCTTTCCTTGCCGTAAGGGTTGAGGATCACGAATTTCGCCAGTTCCGGCGTGGTCTTGATCAGCGCCGGGAAGTCGTAACGGCCTGTGTGGCGGTTGCGCGGGTGCAGGGTGGCCTCCTTGCGCGGCGCGACGGGTTTGGCCGTGGCGGCGGTTTTAGGCTTCTTGCGTGGAGGCTTGGGCGTGCTGGGGGTGGTCATGATGATTCTGGTGTTGGCTCAAAGTGGCGGCCATTGTCACACATTCCCGAGGATAACTCGGTCAAATGTGGGAGGGGGCTTGCCCCCGATGGCGGTGTACCCGCCAATTTGTAGGTTGCTGACACACTGCTATCGGGGGCAAGCCCCTCCCACATGGGGTGTATTGCCAGCCTGGCACCGGGGAATTTCGGGCAAAAAAAAGAGACCCGAAGGTCTCTTTTTTCACACGGCTCAAGCCTTACAGGCTGGAAATCCGCGCATGTTGCTCCGCCAGCTTGCCCAAAGCCTGTTCCGCTTCAGCCAGTTTGGCGCGTTCTTTGTCGATCACTTCAGCCGGCGCCTTGTCGACGAACGCCGCGTTGGACAGCTTGCCGCCCACTCGCTGCACTTCGCCTTGCAGGCGCGCAATTTCCTTGTCGAGGCGGGCCAGTTCGGCGCCCTTGTCGATCAAGCCGGCCATTGGCACCAGCACTTCCATCTCGCCGACCAGTGCGGTGGCGGACAGCGGTGCTTCGGCGCCGTCAGCCAATACGGTGATCGACTCCAGCTTCGCCAGCTTCTTGAGCAGCGCGTCGTTCTCGCTGAGGCGACGCTGATCTTCGGCACTGGCGTTCTTCACGAACACGGCCAATGGCTTGCCCGGCCCGATGTTCATCTCGGCGCGGATGTTGCGCGTGCCAAGCATCAGTGTCTTGAGCCATTCGATATCGCTTTCGGCGGCTTCATCGATGCGTGCTTCGTTGGCCACCGGCCAAGGCTGCAGCATGATGGTCTTGCCTTCGATACCGGCCAGCGGCGCGAGGCGCTGCCAGATTTCTTCGGTGATGAACGGCATGAACGGATGCGCCAGGCGCAGGGCCACTTCCAGCACACGCACCAGGGTGCGACGGGTGCCGCGCTGGCGTTCGACCGGCGCGTTTTCGTCCCACAGCACGGGCTTGGACAGTTCCAGGTACCAGTCGCAATACTGGTTCCAGATGAACTCGTACAAGGCCTGGGCCGCCAGGTCGAAACGGAACTGGTCGAGCTGGCGGGTTACTTCGGCTTCGGTGCGTTGCAGCTGCGAGATGATCCAGCGGTCAGCCAGGCTCAGCTCGTAGGCTTCACCGTTCTGGCCGCAGTCTTCGCCTTTATCCAGCACGTAGCGCGCGGCGTTCCAGATCTTGTTGCAGAAGTTGCGATAGCCTTCGACGCGGCCCATGTCGAACTTGATGTCGCGGCCGGTGGACGCCAGCGAGCAGAAGGTGAAACGCAGGGCGTCGGTGCCGTAGCTGGCGATACCGTCGGCGAACTCGTCGCGGGTCTGCTTCTCGATCTTCTTCGCCAGTTTCGGCTGCATCAGCCCCGAGGTGCGCTTTTGCACCAGGGTTTCCAGGTCGATGCCGTCGATGATGTCCAGTGGGTCCAGGACGTTGCCCTTGGACTTGGACATCTTCTGGCCCTGGCCATCACGTACCAGGCCATGCACGTAGACGGTCTTGAACGGAACCTGCGGCGTGCCGTCCTCGTTCTTCACCAAATGCATGGTCAGCATGATCATCCGGGCAACCCAGAAGAAAATGATGTCGAAACCGGTGACCAAGACGTCGGTGGAGTGGAATTTCTTGAGGAATTCGGTCTGCTGCGGCCAGCCCAGGGTGGAGAACGTCCACAGGCCCGAGCTGAACCAGGTGTCCAGAACATCGTTGTCCTGTTGCAGCGCTACGTCCGGGCCGAGGTTGTGCTTGGCACGCACTTCGGCTTCGTCGCGGCCTACATAGACCTTGCCCGACTCGTCGTACCAGGCCGGAATGCGGTGGCCCCACCACAGTTGACGGCTGATGCACCAATCCTGGATGTCACGCATCCACGAGAAGTACATGTTTTCGTACTGTTTGGGCACGAACTGGATACGGCCATCTTCCACGGCGGCGATGGCAGGTTCAGCCAGCGGCTTGGTGGACACGTACCACTGGTCGGTCAGCCACGGCTCGATCACGGTGCCGGAACGGTCGCCTTTCGGCACTTTCAGGCCGTGGTCGTCAACGCTCACCAGTAGGCCGGCCGTGTCGAACGCGGCCACGATCTGCTTGCGTGCTTCAAAACGGTCGAGGCCGGCGTATTCAGCCGGGATCTTGCCGTCGATGCTGTCGTTCAGCGTGCCATCCAGGTTGAACACCTGGCAGGCCGGCAGTACGGCGGCATTCTTGTCGAAGATGTTCAGCAGCGGCAGGTTGTGGCGCTTGCCGACTTCGTAGTCGTTGAAATCGTGGGCCGGGGTGATTTTCACGCAGCCGGTGCCGAATTCAGGGTCGCAGTAGTCGTCCGCGATGATCGGGATGCGACGGCCAACCAATGGCAGGTCAACGAACTTGCCGATCAGTGCCTGGTAGCGTTCGTCGTTCGGGTTAACCGCGACAGCGGCGTCGCCAAGCATGGTTTCCGGACGGGTGGTGGCGACGATCAGGTAGTCGTTGCCTTCAGCGGTCTTGGCGCCGTCGGCCAGCGGGTACTTGAGGTTCCACAGGAAGCCTTTTTCGTCGTGGTTTTCCACTTCGAGGTCGGAAATCGCCGTGTGCAACTTGGTGTCCCAGTTGACCAGGCGCTTGCCGCGGTAGATCAGGCCGTCTTCATGCAGGCGCACAAAGGCTTCTTTCACGGACTCGGACAGGCCGTCGTCCATGGTGAAGCGCTCGCGGCTCCAGTCGACGGACGAACCCAGGCGACGGATCTGACGGCTGATATTGCCACCGGACTGGTCTTTCCATTCCCAGATCTTTTCCAGGAATTTCTCACGACCCAGGTCGTGGCGGCTCTGGCCGGTGGCTTCGAGTTGACGCTCGACCAGCATCTGGGTGGCGATACCCGCGTGGTCGGTGCCTGGTTGCCACAGGGTATTGCGGCCCTGCATGCGGCGGAAACGGATCAACGCATCCATGATCGCATTGTTGAAGCCATGGCCCATGTGCAGGCTGCCAGTGACGTTCGGTGGCGGAATCATGATGGTGTAGGACTCGCCCGCACCTTGCGGAGCGAAATAGTTCTCGGACTCCCAGGTGTTGTACCAGGAAGTTTCAATAGCGTGCGGCTGGTAGGTCTTATCCATGCGCGGCGGGACCCTAGTTGGCATTTATTCAGGAAAGCCGGCAAGTATAACGGGGGATAGGGCGCAGGGCGAGGAGGCGAAGACGGGCTTGGGGTGTATGGGGGCAAATGTGGGAGGGGGCTTGCCCCTCCCACATTGGATCTATGTGTGGCTTAGGACTGGTATTGGCTGAGCAACCGCTCCATGCGCGCATCCATCCGGCGCTTGATCTCGGTTTCGATGTGCGGGGCAAAGTCGTCGATCACGTCTTGCATGATCAATTGCGCGGCGGCGCGCAGTTCGTTGTCCAGGTGCAGCAGCAGGGCGTCAGGCGTTTTCTCGGCGGCGGCCGCAACGGGTGCAGCGGCTACGACGGGCGGTTCGACCGGGGCCGGGGTGGGTTTGCCGCCCACCATGTCAAATAGCAACGGAATCTGTACCTCGCCGTCGACCGATTCGGTCAGCAGCGGCGGTTGCAAGCCATCATCACCCAGCAACTGACGGATCGACTCAAGGTCATCCAGCAGGTGGTCATCTTTTTTTACAGGGTTGGAAGTGTCCATCGTGTGCTCAAAGTCGTTGTAGCCGGTGATCTTGCAAAGGATAGCCCTGTTCGCGGTAGAAACGGAAACTCTCCCGCGCGGCCTGACGAATAGCCGGATCTTCCACCACCACTTCCGCCACACGGGCGAACGCCTTGGCGAAGGGCGGTACTTTAAGGTCCAGGTTGACCAGCAGGTCATGGTGATCGCCGCAGCTGTCGCCCAAACCCAGTACTACCAGGCCTTCGGGTTCGGATTCGGCAGGGCCATGGGGTACGAAGCTTTCACCCTTGAAGCGCCACAGGCGGGCGTCGAGTTCGTCGCGTTGGGCGCTATCGCTGCAATGCAGGTAGATGCGGTGGCCCATGCGCCAGGCTTTTTCGGTGAGTTTGCAGGCAAAGTCCAGGCGCGCGAGCGGGTCGGCGCTGGGCAATATATAGAAGTCGACTTGGGTCATTGCGGTTCCTGAGGCCGGGGCGGTGTGAGGGCCGCCCCGGCATCTTCAGTTTCAGGCCTTGGCGCGATCCAGCAGGTATTGGGTCAGCAGTGGTACCGGGCGGCCAGTGGCGCCCTTGTCCTTGCCGCCGCTGGTCCACGCGGTGCCGGCGATGTCCAGGTGCGCCCAGTTGAAGTTCTTGGCAAAGCGCGACAGGAAGCAGGCCGCCGTGATCGTGCCGGCTTTCGGGCCGCCGATGTTGGCGATGTCGGCGAACGGGCTGTCCAGCTGTTCCTGGTACTCATCGAACAGCGGCAGTTGCCAGGCGCGGTCGTCGGCAGCCTTGCCGGCGCTGAGCAGTTGCTCGATCAATTCGTCGCTGTTGCCCAGCAGGCCCGATGTGTGGGAGCCCAGGGCAACAATGCACGCACCGGTCAGGGTGGCGATGTCGATCACGGCTTGCGGCTTGAAGCGCTCGGCGTAGGTCAGGGCGTCACACAGCACCAGGCGGCCTTCGGCGTCGGTGTTGAGGATCTCGACGGTCTGGCCGCTCATGGTGGTGACGATGTCACCTGGGCGTGCAGCGCCGCCGCTCGGCATGTTCTCGGCGCAGGCCAGGATGCACACCAGGTTGATCGGCAGCTTGAGTTCCAGCACGGCACGCAGGGTGCCGAACACGCTCGCGGCGCCGCCCATGTCGTACTTCATCTCATCCATGCCGGCGCCCGGCTTGAGGCTGATGCCGCCGGTGTCGAACGTGATGCCTTTGCCGACCAGGGCGTAAGGCTTCTCGGACTTCTTGCCGCCGTTGTACTGCATCACGATCAGGCGGGGTGGCTGGTCGCTGCCCTGGCCCACGGCATAGAAGGAGCCCATGCCCAGTTCCTTGATCTTTTTCTCGTCCAACACTTCGACTTTCAGGCCCTTGAACTCTTTGCCCAATGCCTTGGCCTGCTCGCCCAGGAAGGTTGGGTGGCAGATATTCGGCGGCAGGTTGCCCAGGTCGCGGGTAAACGACATACCGTTGGCAATTGCAGTGGCGTGGGTCACGGCGCGCTGGACTTCAGCCTGCGCGGCCTTGATGGTCAGCAGGGTGATTTTCTTCAGGGCGCGGGGTTCGGCTTTCTGACTCTTGAACTGGTCGAAGATATAGCCGCCGTCCACCAGGGTTTCGGCCAGCAGGCGGGTCTTGCCGTAGCTGTCGCGGCCTTTGACCACGATTTCGTCGAGGGCCAGTGTGGCGTCGCCACCCCCCAGACCCTTGAGGGTGCCGAGGATGCTGCTGATGATCTTGCGGAAAGGGCGGTCGCCCAATTCGGCATCCTTGCCCACGCCGACCAGCAATACGCGGTCGGCCTTGAGGTTAGGCAGGCTCTGCAGCAGCAGGCTCTGGCCGACTTTGCCGGCCAGGTCGCCGCGCTTGAGCACTGCGCTGATGGCGCCGCCGCTGAGTTCGTCGAGTTGCTTGGCGGCCACGCCGAGCTTGCGGCCTTCGCCAATGGCGACCACGAGGGTGGCGGTTTTCAACGTTTCGGGGCTAACGCTTTTTACAACCAATTCCATTTTCGGGTCCCTTATAAAGGTCTGAGAGCCTGGGTTCTGTCTCCAGGCTTTAAAGCGTGGCAGTTACGTAAACCGCCAGCGACAAAGGCCGCAGTTTGAACCTCGCCGACGGAGCCTGACAACCCTTGGCGCACGCTTTGTAGGTGTGCGTGAGGTTGCGCAGTGACAGGCGCGGTCAATCACAGGATAATGCGCCATCTTTTTAGCCGGCCCTGTGTAAGGGGCTGACTCGGTATGCTGCTTGTTTGGCCGCCTTAGCCTGACAACCCTGGAGTGTCTGGTTTGATTGTCTTCCGTTATCTGTCCCGCGAAGTCCTGTTGACCCTGAGTGCCGTGAGTGCGGTCCTGCTGGTCATCATCATGAGTGGTCGTTTCGTCAAATACCTGGCCCAGGCTGCTTCCGGCGCCCTGGATCCAGGTTCGTTGTTCCTGATCATGGGCTTTCGCCTGCCAGGATTCCTGCAACTGATCCTGCCACTGGGCCTGTTCCTCGGGATCCTGCTGGCCTACGGCCGCCTGTACCTCGAAAGCGAAATGACCGTGCTCTCGGCCACCGGCATGAGCCAGCAGCGCCTGCTCGGCATGACCATGATCCCGGCCGCGGGCGTCGCGTTGATCGTCGCCTGGCTGAGCCTGAGCCTGGCCCCCCAGGGCGCCATGCAGTTCCAGCTGGTGCTGAACAAGCAGGACGCGATGACCGAGTTCGACACCCTCGAACCGGGCCGCTTCCAGGCACTCAATGACGGCACGCGGGTCACCTACACCGAAACCATGACCGAAGACCGCGCCAACCTGGGCGGGGTATTCATCTCCGAGAAACGCCTGGGCCAGGACAAGAAAGACCGGGGTATCTCGGTGCTGGTCGCCGAGTCAGGCCGCCAGGATATACGGCCGGACGGCAGCCGCTACCTGATCCTGGAAAACGGCTATCGCTATGACGGCAGCCCTGGCCAGGCCGATTACCGGGCTATCAAGTACGACACCTACGGCGTGTTGCTCGCCCGTCCGGATGTCAGCGACGAGGTGACCGACCGCGACGCCATTCCTACGACGGAGCTGCTCGGTAGCCAGGAGCTGCGCTCCATCGCCGAGCTGCAATGGCGTATTTCCCTGCCTTTGCTGGTGTTTATCGTGACCCTGATGGCCGTGCCGCTGTCTCGCGTCAACCCGCGCCAGGGCCGCTTCCTCAAGCTGTTGCCGGCGATCCTGCTGTACATGGCTTACCTCACCATCCTGATTTCCGCCCGCGGCTCCCTGGAGAAAGGCAAGCTGTCGCCGACCCTGGGGTTGTGGTGGGTGCATGGGATCTTCCTGGTGATCGGCCTGGGCCTGCTGTACTGGGAGCCTATCCGTTTGAAAATGTTGAGCCGTCGTGGCCAGAAGGAGTTGGCTCGTGGCTAAGCTCGATCGCTATATAGGTAGCAGCGTCCTGATCGCCATCCTGGCGGTACTGGGCATCATCCTCGGGCTGGCCTCGTTGTTCGCCTTCATCGATGAAGTGGGCAACGTCAGCGACACCTACACCGTGTGGGATGTGCTGAGTTACGTGGCACTTACCGCGCCGCGTCGTCTCTACGACATGATGCCGATGGCCGCGCTGATCGGCTGCCTGATCGGCCTGGGCAGCCTGGCCAGCAACAGCGAACTGACGATCATGCGTGCCGCCGGGGTGTCCATCGGTCGTATCGTCTGGGCGGTGATGAAGCCCATGCTGCTGCTGATGCTGTGCAGCGTACTGATCGGTGAATACGTCGCACCGCCGGCTGAAACCACTGCCCAGGCCAATCGCGCCCTGGCCCAGGGTTCGGGCGATGCACAAAGCGCCAAGCATGGCCTGTGGCACCGCCAGGGTGATGAGTTCATCCACATCAACGCCGTGCAGCCGGGCGGCCTGTTGATCGGTGTGACGCGCTACACCTTCGATAAAGAACGCCACATGCTGTCGTCCAGCTTCGCCAAACGTGCACAGTACAGCGGCGAAAAATGGCAACTGACGGATATCACCACTACGCACTTTCGCAATGTCGGCCAAGGCACCAAGGCCAGCACCGAAGTGATCAATGTGCCAAGTGAAGAGTGGGACATTGCACTTAAACCGCAATTGCTCAATACCGTGGTGATGATCCCCGAAAGCCTGCCGATCTCCGGATTGTGGAGTTACATCCACTACCTGAAGGAGCAAGGGCTGAACAACGGCCGCTACTGGCTGGCGTTTTGGGTCAAGGTGTTGCAGCCGGTGGTGACTGCCGCGCTGGTGTTGATGGCGATCTCGTTCATCTTCGGTCCATTGCGCTCCGTGACCCTGGGTCAGCGTGTATTTACCGGTGTGCTGGTGGGCTTTACCTTCCGGATTGCCCAGGATCTGCTCGGTCCGTCGAGCCTGGTGTTCGGTTTCTCGCCGCTGTTTGCGGTGCTGGTGCCGACCGCCATCTGCGCCCTGGCCGGGTTCTGGCTGCTGCGCCGAGCCGGTTGATACCGCGCTTATGCACAAAAAATGCCCCGCTCGAATGAGTGGGGCATTTTTGTTCTGGTCAGCAAAGATGACGTCTGGCTGAAGCTTCAGGTACAATTCCCGGCTATTTTTCAGCGGGCAATCTGCCTGCAGCCTTTTTGAGTGTTGATCCGTGAGTGATTTGAGTCATATCCGCAATTTCTCCATCATCGCCCACATTGACCATGGTAAGTCGACGCTGGCCGATCGATTCATCCAGATGTGCGGCGGCCTTGCCGAGCGTGAAATGGAAGCCCAGGTACTGGACTCCATGGACCTCGAACGCGAGCGCGGGATCACCATCAAGGCCCACAGCGTTACCCTGTACTACACCGCCAAAGACGGTATCAAGTACCAACTGAACTTCATCGACACCCCGGGCCACGTTGACTTTACCTACGAAGTCAGCCGCTCCCTGGCGGCCTGCGAAGGTGCGCTGCTGGTGGTGGACGCGGGCCAGGGCGTTGAAGCCCAGTCCGTGGCCAACTGCTACACCGCCATCGAGCAAGGCCTGGAAGTCATGCCGGTGCTGAACAAGATCGACCTGCCGCAGGCCGATCCGGACCGGGTAAAAGAAGAAATCGAAAAAATCATCGGCATTGACGCCACCGACGCCGTCGAGTGCAGCGCCAAGACCGGCCTGGGCGTCGACGAAGTGCTCGAACGCCTGGTCAAGACCATCCCCGCCCCCACCGGCAACTACGAAGATCCGCTGCAAGCGTTGATCATCGACTCCTGGTTCGACAACTACCTGGGGGTTGTCTCCCTGGTACGTGTGCGCCACGGCCGTGTGAAGAAGGGCGACAAGATCCTGGTCAAGTCCACCGGCAAGATCCACCTGGTGGACAGCGTCGGTGTATTCAACCCGAAACACACCGCCACCACTGATCTGAAAGCCGGTGAAGTAGGCTTCATCATCGCCGGTATCAAGGACATTCACGGTGCACCGGTCGGTGACACCCTGACCTTGAGCTCTACCCCTGACGTTGACGTGCTGCCGGGCTTCAAACGCATCCAGCCGCAGGTTTACGCCGGTCTGTTCCCGGTCAGCTCCGATGACTTCGAAGACTTCCGCGAAGCCCTGCAGAAGCTGACCCTCAACGACTCGTCGTTGCAGTACACCCCAGAAAGCTCCGACGCCCTGGGCTTCGGCTTCCGTTGCGGCTTCCTCGGCATGCTGCACATGGAAATCATCCAGGAGCGCCTTGAGCGCGAATACGACCTGGACCTGATCACCACCGCGCCAACGGTTATTTTTGAACTGTTGTTGAAAACCGGTGAAACGATTTACGTCGACAACCCGTCCAAGCTCCCAGACCTGTCTTCCATCGAAGACATGCGCGAGCCGATCGTGCGCGCCAATATCCTGGTGCCGCAGGAACACCTGGGCAACGTCATTACCCTGTGTATCGAAAAGCGTGGCGTGCAGCACGACATGTTGTTCCTCGGTACCCAGGTGCAAGTGACCTACGATTTGCCGATGAACGAAGTGGTCCTGGACTTCTTCGACCGTCTCAAATCCACCAGTCGCGGCTATGCTTCCCTGGATTACCATTTCGACCGGTACCAATCGGCGAATCTGGTGAAACTGGATGTGTTGATCAACGGCGACAAGGTCGATGCCCTGGCACTCATCGTGCACAAGGACAACGCGCACTACAAAGGTCGCCAACTGACCGAGAAGATGAAAGAACTGATTCCGCGCCAGATGTTCGACGTCGCGATCCAGGCCGCCATTGGCGGACAGATCATTGCACGGACCTCTGTCAAGGCTCTCAGAAAGAACGTACTGGCCAAATGCTACGGCGGCGACGTAAGCCGTAAGCGCAAGCTGCTTGAGAAGCAAAAGGCCGGTAAAAAACGCATGAAGCAAGTGGGCAACGTGGAAATTCCACAAGAAGCCTTCCTTGCGGTGCTCAGGTTGGATAGTTAGGTCCTATGTCGCTAAATTTCCCGCTGTTGCTGGTCATCGCCGTTGCCGTTTGCGGTCTCCTGGCGTTGCTCGATCTGGTGTTCTTCGCCCCGCGTCGGCGGGCGGCCATCGCGTCCTATCAGGGCAGCGTCAGCCAGCCCGATGGCGTGGTGATCGAGAAACTGAACAAAGAGCCTTTGCTGGTTGAATACGGCAAGTCGTTCTTCCCGGTGTTGTTCATCGTGCTGGTGCTGCGTTCGTTCCTGGTGGAGCCGTTTCAGATCCCTTCGGGGTCGATGAAACCTACCCTGGACGTGGGCGACTTCATCTTGGTGAACAAGTTTTCCTACGGGATTCGCCTGCCGGTGATCGACAAGAAGGTCATTGAAGTCGGTGATCCGCAGCGCGGCGATGTGATGGTGTTCCGCTATCCGAGCGACCCGAACGTCAACTACATCAAGCGTGTGGTGGGCCTGCCGGGCGACGTGATTCGCTATACCAGCGACAAGCGTCTGTTGATCAATGGCGAGTCGGTGTCCGAGAAACTGCTCGGTTCCGAACCGAACAGCCTGGGCAGCGCCGAGCTGTACCAGGAAAAACTCGGTGCGGTAGAGCACGAAATCCGCAAGGAAATGAGCCGCTACCGCGCCATGCCTGACGGCGAGTGGAAAGTGCCGGCCGGGCACTATTTCATGATGGGCGACAACCGTGACAACTCCAATGACAGTCGCTACTGGGATGACCCGAGCATTCCCAAGGAGCTGCTGGGCATGGTTCCCGACCAGAATATCGTCGGCAAGGCCTTCGCGGTCTGGATGAGCTGGCCGGAACCCAAGCTCAGCCACCTGCCGAATTTCTCGCGGGTCGGGCTGATCAAGTAATACAAGCGGCGCTGTGAACACAGCGCCGACTGCTTTTCTGGGGCTTGGACAATTCCGGCTCCAGGCTGTAACCATCAGGATGTGAATTTGAACACTGCGTCAATCGTCGATGGCCGCCGGTGCCACCCACTAGATATGCAGCAACTAGGTATGGATAAACCGTGACCGTTTCGCTAAGTCGTTTAGAGCGCCAGCTCGGCTACACCTTCAAGGATCAGGAATTGATGATCCTTGCCCTCACACACCGCAGCTTTGCAGGGCGTAATAACGAGCGCCTGGAATTCCTCGGTGATGCCATTCTCAATTTCGCCGCCGGTGAGGCGCTGTTCGAACGCTTCCCCCAAGCGCGCGAAGGCCAGCTGTCGCGCTTGCGTGCGCGCCTGGTAAAAGGTGAGACCCTTGCCGTACTGGCCCGTGGTTTCGGCCTGGGTGAGTACCTGCGCCTGGGGTCCGGCGAATTGAAAAGCGGCGGCTTCCGTCGCGAGTCGATCCTGGCCGATGCCCTCGAAGCGTTGATCGGTGCGATCTACCTCGATGCAGGGATGGAAACGGCCAAGGAGCGCGTGGTCGCCTGGCTGGCTTCGGAGATTGAAAGCCTCACGCTGGTCGACACTAACAAAGATCCCAAGACCCGCCTGCAGGAATACCTGCAGTCCCGTGGTTGCGAACTGCCACGCTACGAAGTGGTGGATATCCAGGGTGAGCCCCATTGCCGCGTATTCTTCGTGGAATGTGAAATCACCTTACTGAATGAAAAAAGCCGAGGTCAGGGTGTGAGCCGTCGTATTGCCGAACAGGTAGCGGCCGCTGCAGCACTGATTGCCCTGGGCGTGGAGAATGGCCATGACTGATTCAACCGCAACACGCTGTGGCTATGTTGCCATCGTTGGCCGCCCGAACGTGGGCAAGTCCACGCTGCTCAACCACATCCTCGGCCAGAAGCTCGCGATCACCTCGCGCAAGCCGCAGACCACTCGCCACAACATGCTGGGCATCAAGACCGAAGGCACCGTGCAAGCGGTCTACGTCGACACCCCTGGTATGCACAAAGGCGGCGAGAAAGCCCTGAACCGCTACATGAACAAGACCGCTTCGGCGGCGTTGAAAGACGTCGACGTGGTTATCTTCGTGGTCGACCGCACCAAGTGGACTGACGAAGACCAGATGGTCCTTGAGCGCGTGCAGTACGTCACCGGGCCATTGATCGTCGCGCTGAACAAGACCGACCGCATCGAAGACAAAGCCGAGTTGATGCCACACCTGACCTGGTTGCAGGAACAATTGCCGAACGCCCAGATCATGCCGATCTCGGCCCAGCACGGTCACAACCTCGAAGCCTTGGAGCGCGTGATCGCCGGCTACCTGCCGGAGAACGAGCACTTCTTTCCGGAAGACCAGATCACCGACCGCAGCAGCCGCTTCCTCGCCGCCGAACTGGTGCGCGAGAAAATCATGCGCCAGATGGGCGCCGAACTGCCGTACCAGATCACCGTCGAAATCGAAGAGTTCAAGCAGCAGGGCAAGACCTTGCATATCCATGCGCTGATCCTCGTCGAACGTGACGGCCAGAAGAAAATCATCATTGGTGACAAGGGCGAGCGCATCAAGCGCATCGGCACCGAAGCGCGCAAGGATATGGAGTTGCTGTTCGATTCCAAGATCATGCTCAACCTGTGGGTGAAGGTGAAAGGCGGCTGGTCCGATGACGAGCGTGCACTGCGCTCCCTGGGCTACGGCGACCTGTAAGGACACGGCAGGGCAAAAAATGTGGGAGGGGGCTTGCCCCCGATAGCGGTGGGTCAGTTAATAGATAAGTGACTGAGCCACCGCCATCGGGGGCAAGCCCCCTCCCACATTAGGTTTGTATTGTTTTCAAGATAGAGAACCCATGTCCCAATCCCAACCCCCCAGCCAACTCGCCTATGTCCTGCACAGCCGCGCCTATCGCGAGACCAGCGCGCTGGTAGATTTCCTCACGCCCCAAGGCCGCCTGCGTGCAGTCTTGCGCAGTGCGAGGGGCAAGGCGGGTACGTTGGCGCGGCCGTTCGTTGCGTTGGATGTGGAGTTTCGCGGCAAGGGTGAGCTGAAAAACGTCGGTCGGCTGGAAAGTGTCGGCACCTCTGCCTGGCTCAACGGCGATGCACTGTTCAGCGGTCTGTACCTCAATGAACTGCTGATCCGTCTTTTGCCCGCCGAAGACCCGCATCCGGCGGTCTTCGATCACTACGCCGCCACGCTGTTGGCCCTGGCCGAAGGCCGTCCTCTGGAACCCCTGTTGCGTGCGTTCGAATGGCGCCTGCTGGATGACCTCGGCTACGGTTTCGACCTTCACAACGACCTGCACGGCGCGCCCATCGCCGCCGATGGCATGTACCGCCTGCAAGTCGACGCTGGCCTTGAGCGTGTCTACCTGCTGCAACCGGGCCTGTTCCAGGGCACTGAGCTGTTGGCCATGAGCGAAGCGGATTGGACGGCGCCGGGCGCCTTGTCCGCCGCCAAGCGCCTGATGCGCCAGGCCCTGGCCGTGCACCTGGGCGGACGGCCGCTGGTCAGCCGCGAGTTGTTTCGAAAGCCCTGACATCCCCGTGTATGCTGTGCACCGTTTCTTTCCCTATTCAGGAGCGCTTCCGTGACCACCAGCAATCGCATTCTTCTTGGCGTCAACATCGACCACGTCGCCACCCTGCGCCAGGCCCGGGGCACCCGTTACCCTGATCCGGTCAAGGCCGCGCTGGATGCCGAAGAAGCAGGCGCCGACGGCATCACCGTGCACCTGCGCGAAGATCGCCGCCACATCCAGGAACGCGATGTGCTGCTGCTCAAGGACGTGCTGCAAACCCGCATGAACTTCGAAATGGGCGTCACCGAAGAAATGATGCTGTTTGCCGAGCGCATCCGCCCGGCGCACATCTGCCTGGTCCCGGAAACCCGCCAGGAGCTGACCACCGAAGGCGGCCTCGACGTGGCCGGCCAGGAAGCGCGGATCAAGGCCGCTGTGGAGCGCCTGTCGAAGATCGGCAGTGAAGTGTCGCTGTTCATCGACGCCGACGAGCGCCAGATCGAAGCGTCGCGTCGCGTCGGCGCGCCGGCCATCGAACTGCACACCGGCCGTTACGCCGATGCCACCACGCCGACTGAAGTGGCGGATGAACTGCAGCGCATCATCGACGGTGTGAACTGCGGCCTCAATGAAGGCCTGATCGTCAACGCCGGTCATGGCCTGCATTACCACAACGTGGAAGCTGTTGCCGCGATCAAGGGCATCAACGAGCTGAACATCGGTCATGCGCTGGTGGCTCATGCGCTGTTCGTCGGTTTCAAAGGCGCAGTGGCCGAGATGAAGGCCCTGATCCTGGCCGCTTCCAGGACCTGAGCGAGCACACTATAAGATTCAATGGAGATCAACATGTGGGAGGGGGCTTGCCCCCGATAGCAGTGTGTCAGTCAGCCTACTCTTATCTGATGCACCGTAATCGGGGGCAAGCCCCCTCCCACATTTTTGATCTTCATTGCAGTCCACAATTCAGCTGTGCGGCAATGCGAAGCCTTACTGTTTAGCCGATGCAGGTGTATCGTATCTGCCCTTTGCAGGCCGTGCGCCTGCGGCAGATACGTGAGGTTGTTGTGTCCCGATCCTTTTCCCGTCGACAAATCCTGGGTGGTCTTGCAGGCCTGGCCGTAGTGGGCGTCGGTGCCGGTGGCGCCTACCGCTACTGGCTGGGGAAAGTCGCCGAATCCGAAGCGGGTCACGATTACGAGCTGATTGCCGCACCGTTGAACGTGGAACTGGTGCCAGGCCACAAGACCCAAGCCTGGGCGTTCGGCCCCTCGGCACCGGGTACCGAGTTGCGTGTGCGCCAAGGCGAATGGCTGCGGGTGCGCTTTATCAACCACCTGCCGGTCGCCACCACCATTCACTGGCATGGCATCCGCCTGCCGCTGGAAATGGACGGCGTGCCCTACGTCTCGCAATTGCCGGTACTGCCCGGCGAGTACTTCGACTACAAATTCCGCGTGCCCGACGCCGGCAGCTACTGGTATCACCCCCATGTGAACAGCAGCGAAGAACTCGGCCGTGGCCTGGTCGGCCCGTTGATCATCGAAGAACGCGAACCCACCGGTTTCAAGCACGAACGCACCCTCAGCCTGAAAAGCTGGCACGTCGATGAAGAGGGCGCCTTTGTCGCCTTCAGCATCCCCCGTGAAGCGGCACGTGGCGGTACGGCTGGGCGGCTGTCGACCATCAACGGTGTGTCCCAGGCAGTGATCGATTTGCCCGCCGGGCAGATCACTCGCGTGCGCCTGCTCAATCTCGACAACACCCTGACTTACCGCATCAACATTCCCGACGTCGAAGCGAAGATCTACGCGCTGGACGGCAACCCCATCGAACCGCGCCCGCTGGGCAAGGAATACTGGCTGGGCCCGGGCATGCGCATCTGCCTGGCGATCAAGGCACCGCCTGCGGGTGAAGAATTGTCGATCCGCAATGGACCGGTGCGCCTGGGCACCTTCCGCTCGGTAGCCAACACCGATGCGCCCACCGAATGGCCGCCCGCGCTGCCGGCGAACCCGGTCGCCGAGCCGGACCTGGCCAATGCGGAAAAACTCAACTTCAATTTCGAGTGGGTCGGCTCGGTGTCGGTCAACGTCGAAAACGGCAAGCCGCCCAGCCTGTGGCAGATCAACGGCCAAGCCTGGGACATCACCGACAAGACCTGCGCCGACCGCCCGATAGCCAAGCTGGAGAAGGGCAAAAGCTACATTTTCGAATTGAAGAACATGACCCAGTACCAGCACCCGATCCATCTGCACGGCATGAGCTTCAAGGTGATCGCCTCGAACCGCCACAAGGTGATCCCGTATTTCACCGACACCTACCTGCTGGGCAAGAACGAGCGCGCCCGCGTGGCATTGGTGGCGGATAACCCGGGGGTGTGGATGTTCCACTGCCACGTGATCGACCACATGGAAACCGGCCTGATGGCCGCCATCGAGGTGGCGTGATGCGCCAGATTCGCCCCACGGCGATCATCGACCGCAGCCGCGACCAGGACTTTATGCGCGAAGCCCTGGCCCTCGCCGCCCAAGGCGCGGCACTGGGCGAAGTGCCGGTGGGCGCGGTGCTGGTGCAGGACGGCGAAATCATCGGCCGTGGTTTCAACTGCCCCATCAGCGGCAACGACCCTAGCGCTCATGCCGAAATGGTCGCCATCCGCGCCGCCGCCCAGGCCATCAGCAACTATCGGCTGGTGGGCAGCACGCTGTATGTGACGTTGGAACCGTGCAGCATGTGCGCGGGGTTGATCGTGCATTCGCGTATTGCGCGGGTGGTGTATGGCGCGCTGGAGCCCAAGGCGGGGATTGTGCAGAGCCAGGGGCAGTTTTTTACCCAGGGCTTTTTGAATCATCGGGTGTTGTTTGAAGGTGGTGTGCTGGCCGAGGAGTGCGGCACAGTCTTGAGCGAATTCTTCAAGGCCCGCCGAGCCAAGCCGCCAACCTAAAGAACACGGATGAGCAAATGTGGGAGGGGGCAAGCCCCCTCCCACATTTTGATCTCCACTTTTTCAGAGAGATTGGGGATTATTTCCTGGCGATGATCACCGCCCGCATCGGCGCCGGCAGTCCTTCAATCGTCTTGCTGTGATCCTCCGGATCGAGGAAGTCACTCAGCGACTGATACTTCATCCACTCCGTCCCCCGCTGTTCTTCGACTGTAGTCACGCTCACATCCACACAACGCACATCGCTGAAACCGGCGCGGCGCAGCCACAACATCAGTGCTGGCACCGACGGCAGGAACCACACGTTGCGCATCTGCGCGTAGCGATCTTCCGGCACCAGCACTTGCTGTTGATCGCCTTCCACTACCAGCGTTTCCAGTACCAGCTCGCCGCCCTTGACCAGTGTGTCCTTCAACGCCAGCAAATGCTCGATGGGCGAGCGGCGGTGGTAGAACACGCCCATGGAAAACACCGTGTCGAAGCCTTCCAGGTTCGCCGGCAAATCCTCAAACGGGAATGGCAGGTGCCAGGCCTTGGGTTCGGACAGGTAGCGCTGTACCGCCTGGAACTGGCAGAAGAACAACCAGTTCGGGTCCACGCCAATTACGCTGTCGGCACCGGCACCGAGCATGCGCCACATGTAGTAACCATTGCCGCAGCCCACATCGAGGACGCGTTTGCCCTTGAGGTCCAGGTGCGGCGCGACCCGCGACCACTTCCAGTCCGAACGCCACTCGGTGTCCACATGCACGCCGAACAGGTGAAATGGCCCCTTGCGCCACGGGCACAGGCCTAACAATGCGGTGCGCATTTGCGCACGGGTTTCGTCGTCGCAGTCGGTGTCCAGCACCAGGTCGTTCAGCAAGTCGACGTTGCTGGGCATGATCTTCGGCAGCGCATCCAACGCACTCTGCCAGCGCTCCAGGTCGCCATGGCCTTTTTCCATTTTGCTGTCGAGCTGCGCTTGCAGGCCTTGGGCCCATACGGCCAGGGGAGTACCGACCAAATGGCGGGCGAGGGGGGACAGATCAATCATGGCAGGGCAATCAACGAGGCAAAGTTAAGACACTGGAACCACGGCACGACTTTCGAGAACCCGGCCGCCAGCAGGCGCTCGCGGTGTTCTTCGAGGCTGTCGGGCTTCATGACGTTTTCGATGGCGCTGCGCTTCTGGGCGATTTCCAGTTCGCTGTAGCCGTTGGCGCGTTTGAACGCGACATGCAGATCGGTGAGCAGCGCATGTTCTTCAAGGTCATTGAAGCGCAGCTTTTCCGAGAGGATCAATGCACCGCCGGGCAGCAGCGACTGACGAATACGCGACAACAAAGCCAGGCGCTCGTCGGGGGCGATAAATTGCAGGGTGAAATTCAGCGCCACCACCGAGGCCGGTTGGAACTGCAACGCGAGGATGTCGCCGTCGATCACCTCGACCGGCAGCAGCTCCTGGAACATCGAGTCCTGGCCATTGAGGTATTCGCGGCAGCGCTCGACCATCGCGGCCGAGTTATCCACAGCGATCACCCGGCAACCCTCGGTGCGCACATGGCGACGCAGGGCTTGGGTCACGGCACCCAGGGAAGAGCCCAGGTCATACAGCACGCTACCCGGTTGGGCAAATTGCGCGGCCAGCACGCCGAGGTTTTCGACGATAGTGGGGTAACCCGGCACCGAGCGCTTGATCATGTCCGGGAACACCCGCACCACATCCTCGTTAAAGGCGAAGTCCGGCACCTGGGGCAGGGGCTGGGCGAATAGGCGATCGGGTTCTTTGCTCACGGCTGTTCCGGCGACGATGGGGGAAAGGCCGGCATTTTAGCCAAGTTGGCCCTCGTGTGCGCGGGTTGTCTGATGGAATGCTGATGCGGTGATCCCCCACTGGCCAAGCCAATAAGTAGCGATCAACAAATACGGCGCCGCCTCGAATGCCACCACGAAGCGATTGATACCGATCAGTGCGTCGGAAAACACAAACGACACCGCGCCCGCCGCCGCCAACACTGCCGAGCGTTTTGGCACGTCGCTGCCCAATCGTGCCAGCGCACGCCAGAGCATGGCGCTGATCACCAAGGCGTAAACCACCACGGGTATCAGCAAGTCGCCGAGCCCATGGGAAATCAGGATGCTCAGCAGAATCGCGCCCACGCCCAGTGCGAGAGCCAATGGCAACAACGCCAAACGACGGCAATCGCTGAAGTAGGCTTTGAGGTACGCGAGGTGAGCAAACAGAAACGCGCCGAGACCAAAGATAAACAGGTCGCCCGGCCAGGCCAGCAACACATCGCCGACCAGGGAAAAAATCAGCCCCAGGCTGATCCAGCGTCGATAGTCGGTGGGCGGTGCGTCATGCAGCCAACCCAACAACGCCAATACCGGCAGCGGCTTGACCAGCAGACACAGCAACATCGCGTGGGTGCTCAAGCCGTAGATAAACGTGGCCGCGCCCATCAACGCAAGAATCAGCCAGGGCATATCAGTTCACCGTAATGGCGCAGTCGAAAGTCTCGGCCGGCTCGGCTTCCGGCTCCCAAGGTTGTTGGGAGGTCAGGCGCAAACGGCCCTGGCCGGCAGTAAACGCCTGGAAGCGCCAGGTGGATTGGCCGCCACCGCCGATCACACCGGACTCTGAGCTGCTGTATACCTCCGGGCTCAGCGCTCGCAGCACACCGCCGGCGGAATCCTGGATGGCCCAGCGGTAGCCGGTGGTGGGGTTGCTGGGCAGGGTGAGGATCAGGTTTTGCCCGGTTTTAAGCTGGAGCGGGCAGGCGCTCTGGTTGTCCACGCTGACGTTTTGCTTGGGGGCACTGGCGCATCCGGCCAGCAGGGCAAGGCTCAAGGGGAGAAACAGGCGGGCAGCGGTCATGAAGGCTCCGTTAATACACGACGAAGGGGGAGCATAACCGAAGATGAGACAAGGTGTGACAGGAGGGAAATGACAGAAGTGAGTGTGGGCTTGCTTGTTGTGGTGAGCGGGCTTGCCGCGCTGGGCTGCGCAGCGGGCCCAAAACCGAACGCCACGTTTTGTCTGACAGCGCGCAGCGTTTTTCAGGGGCGGCTTCGCCACCCAGCGCGGGGCAAGCCCGCTCACCACAGAGGCCTTCACAGACGCTAGAAGTTTGTCAGAACAGCACCTTCGCCACATCCGCAAAGCGCTTGGCAAAGTGCACCGTCATGCCTTCCTTCAGATAGTCCGGTAACTCTTCAAAACTACCGCGATTCGGCTCCGGCAGAATCAGCTCGTGAATCTTCTGGCGCCGCGCCGCGATCACCTTCTCGCGCACCCCGCCGATCGGCAGCACATGCCCGGTCAACGTCAGTTCGCCCGTCATGGCCACGCCTTTTTTCGGCGCTTGATTGCGCGCCAGGGATAACAGCGCACTGGCCATGGTCACCCCGGCACTCGGGCCGTCCTTCGGCGTAGCGCCTTCCGGTACGTGCAAGTGCACGAAGGCTTCGTCGAAGAACTTCGGGTCACCGCCAAACGACTTCAGGTTGGAGCTGATGTAGCTGTAGGCGATTTCGGCGGACTCTTTCATCACCTCACCCAACTGCCCGGTGAGCTTGAAGCCGCGATTGAGCGTGTGGATGCGTGTCGCCTCGATTGGCAACGTCGCGCCGCCCATGCTGGTCCAGGCCAGGCCGGTGATCACACCGGTGCCGGACAGCACTTGTTCGTTGCGGAATACCGGCATGCCGAGGGAGCTTTCCAGGTCTTTGTTGCCGATCTTGATCACCGACTTCGGCTCATCCAGCAACTTGACCACCGCCTTGCGCACCAGCTTGCCCAGTTGTTTCTCCAACTGGCGCACCCCGGCTTCACGGGCGTAACCGTCAATCAATGCGCGCAGGGCGCCGTCGCTGATGCTCAGGCTGTTTTTCGAGACCCCGGCTTTTTCCAGCTGTTTTGGCCACAGGTGGCGTTTGGCGATGGCGACTTTTTCTTCGGTGATGTAACCCGACAGGCGAATCACTTCCATACGGTCCAGCAAAGGGCCGGGAATCGAGTCCAGGGTGTTGGCGGTGCACACGAACAGCACTTTGGACAGGTCCAGGCGCAGGTCCAGGTAGTGATCGAGGAATTCGACGTTCTGCTCCGGGTCGAGGGTTTCCAGCAGTGCCGAAGCCGGGTCGCCCTGGAAGCTCTGGCCCATCTTGTCGATCTCGTCGAGCATGATCACCGGGTTCATCACTTCCACATCCTTGAGCGCCTGCACCAGCTTGCCCGGCAGGGCGCCGATGTAGGTGCGGCGATGGCCCTTGATCTCGGCCTCGTCGCGCATGCCGCCGACGCTGAAACGATAGAACGGCCGGCCCAGGGACTCGGCGATGGATTTACCCACGCTGGTCTTGCCCACGCCCGGCGGGCCGACCAGCAGCACGATGGAACCGGCGACTTCACCTTTATAGGCGCCCACCGCGAGGAATTCGAGAATGCGGCTCTTGATGTCATCCAGGCCGGCATGGTGCTTGTCCAGCACCTTGCGCGCGTGTTTCAGGTCAAGTTTGTCCTCGCCATACACGCCCCATGGCACCGAGGTGGCCCAGTCCAGATAGTTGCGCGTCACGGCGTATTCCGGCGAGCCGGTTTCCAGGATCGACAGTTTGTTCAGTTCTTCATCGATGCGTTTTTTCGCCTGGGCCGGCAACACCTTGCCTTCCAGGCGCTGCTCGAACTGCTCCACGTCGGCGCTGCGGTCGTCCTTGGTGAGGCCCAGCTCTTGCTGGATAACCTTGAGCTGTTCCTTGAGGAAGAACTCGCGCTGGTGTTCGCCGATCTTGCGGTTCACCTCGGCGGAGAGTTCTTTTTGCAGGCGCGCCACTTCGACTTCCTTGCGCAGCATCGGCAAGACTTTTTCCATGCGCTTGAGCATCGGCACGCAGTCCAGCACTTCCTGCAGCTCATTACCTGTCGCCGAGGTGAGGGCGGCGGCGAAGTCGGTGAGGGGCGACGGGTCGTTGGGGCTGAAACGGTTGAGGTAGTTCTTCAGCTCTTCGCTGTACAGCGGGTTGAGCGGCAGCAGTTCCTTGATCGCATTGATCAGCGCCATGCCGTAGGCCTTGACCTCGTCGGTCGGCTCGGTGGGCTGGTGCGGGTATTCGACCTCCACCAGGTACGGTGGGCGGTGGTGCTTGAGCCAGGTCTTGATGCGCACGCGGGTCAGGCCCTGGGCAACGAATTGCAGCTTGCCGTTCTCGCGGCTGGCGTGGTGCACCTTCACCAGGGTGCCGTACAGCGGCAGCGCGGAGGTGTCGAAGTGACGTGGGTCTTCCGGCGGCGTGTCCATGAAGAACAGGGCGAGGGAGTGGTGGTCGGATTTGCTCACCAGTTCCAGCGTCTCGGCCCACGGCTCTTCGTTGACGATCACCGGCAGCACTTGCGCCGGGAAGAAGGGCCGGTTGTGGATCGGGATGATATAGACCTTGTCCGGCAGGTTTTGCCCAGGCAGGGCCAGGCCGGTATTGGACGAAGGGGTTTCAGCGTTTTCTGGGTCGGCGTAATCGTTGAGGTCGTAATCAGGGAATTCTTGCTGGTCGCTCATGGGGCACCTGCATAAGGAAGTATGCAGGTTAGATGGGGCGGGCCAGCAGTGGTTTCAATGGTGGGAGTGAGATAGCAACATATTGCATAAATTATCTGCTGCCATGCGGTCGATGTGGGAGCATTCAGCTGATTTTGTGCAGGTAGGCGGGTAGGGGTTGCTCCGGCAATACCGATAACACCTTCAACCGCTGCAACATCCGCTGGCGTGCCCGTTGCAAATGTTCGCGCAGGTTCAACGCCGCCGCATCAAACGCGCCATGCAGCAACAGCTCCAGAATCAAGCGATGTTCAGCCAACATCGCCGGATCAGCGCCGATCCCCAGCAAACGGTAGAAAATCCGGCTGATGATCATCGGGCTCTGGCCCTGGCGAATCAGTGCGGCGATCTTGCGGTTCTGCATCCCGGCCAGGCAGCGCTGGTGCAAGTCTTCCTCGATCTGTTCGATGGCTTCCAGGCTGCACTCGGCGCTGTCCTGGGCATCCAGTACCCGCCGCAACATCGCTTCAAGCATCTCGCGGTCGAGGTCCGGTGCGCTCTGGCGCAGGGCCTCGGGCTCCAGGCAGGCGCGCAGTTCGTAATCTTCGGTGACTTCCCGTGCGGTCAAGGGCCCGGCCAGCCATTGGGAATAAGGCTCTTTTTCCACCAGGCCCCGGTCGCGCAGGCGCATCAGCGCTTCACGTACCACTGCGCGGCTGACCCCATAGTGGTCGGCGGCGGCTTGTTCATCCAGGCGGTAATGGCCGAACGCAATGCAAGTGGACAGCGCCGCGCCGATCCCCTCGACGATGCGCTCACCCAAGGGCCGGGTGTCCACCAGTTCAGCCTCGCCGTTCAGGCCCAGATGCGCATGGCTCAGCGGCAGCCGCAGCGGCTCCATGGCCAGCCCCTCGGGGTTGATCAGATAACCTCGGCCGGCGAAACGGCAGATCAAGCCTTCGGCATGCAGCAGGTCCAGGGCCTTGCGCACCGGCACGCGGCTGGTGCCGAACAATTCGGCCAACGGCGCTTCCAGTAAAACCAGGCCATGCCGAGCGATGCCGTTGACGATCGCGTCGCGCAACACTTGGTGAATCATCGCGTAACGGGAGGCCGAGGCGGACACTGCTTTCATTACGTTCCCTGGGGCTTGTAGGACGGTGGCCGGGGATTCTCTCATAAGTTGCACCTGTCACTCTGTGCTACGTCGCTGGCACTTTTTTGGGGCCTGAAAGTGACGGCTGTTACTTTTCTGCACCAAAATGTACTTATTAATAAAAGATACATTATTTCATTGAGGGCGACTCACGAACGCAACGCAAGACTTTTTTGCCCTTATCCAAACCATCTATCCCGCAGTTATGGACGGAAAACCGCAATCAGCTACACGAGGCAAAATAGAGACTGGCACGAAAGCTGCCTTTGTAAAATGTACATTTTATGAATATGTACGTTTTATGAGGTTTTCCTGATGTCAGACGCCACGTCAATGGCCGAGGATTTCGCCAGCGGTCGCAGCGACCCGGTGCAAGCCCTCGAACAGGCACTCGATCAAGCGAGCGGCTCGGCCAGCGTTTTCATTTCCCTGACCGCCGAGCGCGCCCGCCGTGAAGCCGAAGCGTCCGCTGCCCGGTGGCGCGCCGGCCAACCCTTGAGCAGGTTCGACGGTGTGCCCATGGCCTGGAAAGATCTGTTCGACGTGGCTGGCAGCGTCACCACCGCCGGCGCGGCTTACCGGCGCAACGCGCCTGCCGCCTTGCTCGATGCGCCGAGCGTGGGCCTGCTGTGCCGCGCCGGGATGGTCAGCGTCGGCAAGACCAACCTCAGCGAACTGGCGTATTCCGGCCTGGGCCTGAACCCGCATTTCGGCACGCCGCACAACCCTCATGGGGCGGACCAAGCGCGTATTCCCGGCGGCTCGTCCTCGGGTTCGGCCGTGGTCGTGGCCGCCGGGATTGTGCCGATTGCCATGGGCACCGACACCGCTGGCTCCATTCGCATCCCGGCCGCCCTCAACGGCCTGGTCGGCTATCGCAGCAGCAGTCGGCGCTACAGCCGTGACGGCGTGTTTCCCCTGGCCCACACCCTCGACAGCCTCGGCCCGCTGACCCGCAGCGTGCGTGATGCGCTGGCCATCGACGACCTGCTCCATGGCCGCGCCCAGACCCACAACGCCCGCAGCCTCAAGGGCCAGCGCTTTGTGTTGGCGCAGCAGGACGTCGAGCCTGCGGTGCGCAACAACCTGCTGCGCGCCGTGGCGCAACTCCAGGCCCAAGGCGCGCTGATCGAAGAACGTGAATGCCCGACCTTCCAGGCCACCCTGGACCTGATCAAACACCACGGCTGGCTCGGATCCTTCGAAGCCTTCGCCCTGCACCAGAGCCTGCTCGACAGCGCCGATGCCGAGCAACTCGACCCCCGTGTGCGCCGCCGCCTTGAAGCTGCGCGCACGTTGCCGGCCAGCCAACTTATCCACCTGACCGATGCGCGCCGCCGCCTGCAACAGCAACTGCTCGACGACCTCGACGGCGCGATCCTGATCACCCCCACCGTGGCCCATGTCGCGCCGCCACTGGCACCGCTGGAAGCCGACGATGACCTGTTCATCAGCACCAACCTCGCCACCCTGCGCCTGACCATGCCCGGCAGTTTGCTCGACATGCCAGGCGTCAGTGTGCCCAGCGGCCGCGACGCCCAGGGCCTGCCCACCGGGCTGCTGCTCAGCGCCCCGACGGGGGAGGACGCGCGGCTGTTGCGCGCGGCCTTGTCTGTCGAATCCGTACTCAACATTTAAGGAGACACATCATGGCTAAAGACATTCTCTGTGCATTCGGCGTCGACGTGGATGCCGTCGCCGGCTGGCTCGGTTCCTACGGCGGCGAAGACTCGCCGGACGACATCTCCCGTGGCCTGTTCGCCGGTGAAATCGGCGCGCCGCGCCTGCTCAAATTGTTCGAACGCTACGGCCTGCGCACCACCTGGTTTATTCCCGGCCATTCGATGGAAACCTTCCCCGAGCAGATGAAGGCGGTGGCCGATGCCGGTCACGAAATCGGTGTGCATGGCTATAGCCATGAAAACCCCATCGCGATGACGGCCGAGCAAGAAGAGATCGTGCTGGATAAGTCCATCGAGCTGATCACCCAGGTTACCGGCAAGCGCCCGACCGGCTACGTCGCGCCGTGGTGGGAATTCAGCAAGGTCACCAACGAACTGCTGCTGAAAAAAGGCATCAAGTACGACCACAGCCTGATGCACAACGACTTCCATCCCTACTACGTGCGCAAGGGCGACAGCTGGACCAAGATCGACTACAGCCAGCACCCCGACACCTGGATGAAACCCTTGGTACGCGGCGAAGAAACCGACCTGGTAGAGATCCCGGCCAACTGGTACCTGGACGACCTGCCGCCGATGATGTTCATCAAGAAAGCCCCCAACAGCCACGGCTTCGTCAACCCGCGTCACCTGGAAGAAATGTGGCGCGACCAGTTCGACTGGGTCTACCGCGAACACGAACACGCGGTGTTCACCATGACCATTCACCCCGACGTGTCCGGCCGCCCGCAAGTGCTGTTGATGCTTGAGCGCCTGATCGAACACATCCAGAGCCATGCCGGCGTGCGCTTCGTCACCTTCGACGAAATCGCCGACGACTTTATCCGCCGCCAGCCGCGTACCTGATCCCAACCCAAGCAGCCCCCACCTCCCGAGGCGCGATTATGTCCATCTACAACAAGCTTGACCTGACTGGCTGGAAACCCCGGCAACTGACGTCCCAGGAAGTGCGCTTCGCCACCTGGATCGCGTTTTTTGCCTGGGTGTTTGCGGTGTATGACTTCATCCTTTTTGGCACGTTGTTGCCGGAGATCGGCCGACACTTTGGCTGGGGTGAAGTGGAGCAAGCTGAAATCGCGACCTGGGTGGCGGTGGGTACTGCCGTGGTTGCCCTGGCCATCGGCCCAATCGTGGATAAATTGGGCCGCCGTAAAGGGATTATTTTCACCGTGGCCGGCTCTGCGCTGTGCTCGGCGCTGACGGCCATTGGCGGCGCGTGGGGCAAGTCGCCGCTGATTCTGATCCGTTCGCTGGGTGGCCTGGGGTATGCCGAGGAAACCGTCAACGCCACCTATCTGACCGAACTGTATGGCGCCTCGGAAGACCCGCGCCTGACCAAACGCCGCGGTTTCATCTACAGCCTGGTGCAGGGCGGCTGGCCGGTCGGTGCGTTGATCGCCGCCGGTTTGACCGCGTTGCTGCTGCCGATCATCGGCTGGCAGGGCTGCTTCATTTTCGCCGCGATCCCTGCGGTAGTGATCGCGATCATGGCGCGCAAGCTCAAGGAGAGCCCGCAGTTCCAGATCCACCAGCGCATCAGCGAACTGCGTAAAAGCGGCGCGGTGAAAGAAGCGCAGAACGTCGCCGTGACCTACGGCGTGGATTACGACGAACACAGCAAGGCTGGCCTCAAAGCGGCGTTCCGTGGCCCGGCCCGTCGCGCCACGCTGGTGATCGGCGCGGCGCTGCTGCTCAACTGGGCAGCGATCCAGGTGTTCAGCGTGCTTGGCACGTCGGTGATCGTCAGCGTGCACCACATCTCGTTCGAGAACTCGTTGATCATCCTCGTGCTGTCGAACCTGGTGGGTTACTGCGGCTACCTCAGCCATGGCTGGATGGGCGACAAGATCGGCCGCCGCAACGTGATCGGCCTGGGCTGGATGCTCGGCGGGCTGTCGTTCGCCGGCATGCTGTTCGGCCCAAGCAACATGGCCATGGTGGTCGGGCTGTACAGCCTGGGTCTGTTCTTCCTGATCGGGCCGTACTCGGCTGCACTGTTCTTTATCAGCGAAAGTTTCCCCACCAGCATCCGTGCCACCGGTGGCGCAATCATCCATGCCATGGGGCCGATTGGTGCAGTGGTCGCAGGCTTCGGTGCGACCCAAGTGTTGTCCGCCGGCAGCGACTGGCAGACCGCTGCGCTGTGGTTCGGCGCGTTACCGTGCTTCCTGTCCGGCATGTTGATGTTTGCCGCCCGCCATGTGCGTCCGGAAACCGTTCAATAAGGAGCCATTGATGAGTCGTAAAGTTGCCTTGATTACCGGTGCCGCCAGCGGCATCGGCCAAGCCCTCGCCGTGGCCTATGCGCGCAGCGGCGTGGCAGTGGTGGGCGGGTATTACCCGGCCGACCCGCACGACCCGCAAGCCACTGTCGACCTGGTGGAACAGGCCGGTGGCGAATGCCTGATGTTGCCGCTGGACGTGGGCGATACCGCTTCGGTGGACGCCCTGGCCGCACAGGCCGTGCAGCACTTCGGCCGGTTGGATTACGCGGTCGCCAACGCCGGCTTGCTGCGTCGCGCGCCGCTGCTGGAGATGACCGATGCGCTGTGGGACGAGATGCTCAACGTCGACCTGACGGGGGTGATGCGCACCTTCCGTGCGGCGACGCGGCACATGAAGGAAGGCGGCGCACTGGTGGCGATTTCCTCGATTGCCGGTGGCGTGTACGGCTGGCAGGAACACTCGCACTATGCCGCCGCCAAGGCCGGTGTGCCGGGCTTGTGCCGGTCGCTGGCGGTGGAATTGGCGGGCTTGGGCATTCGTTGCAATGCGGTGATCCCGGGGTTGATCGAGACGCCGCAGTCCCTGGACGCGAAAAACTCGCTGGGGCCGGAGGGCTTGGCGAAAGCAGCGCGGGCGATTCCGTTGGGGCGGGTAGGGCGGGCTGATGAGGTGGCGTCGCTGGTGCAGTTTCTGACCAGTGAGGCGTCGAGTTATCTGACCGGGCAGAGCATCGTCATCGACGGCGGCCTCACTGTGCGCTGGCCTGACTAACAGGTGTACTCGATCAAAATGTGGGAGGGGGCTTGCCCCCTCCCACATTGGAAGTGGATTTTTTCAGGAGTTTTTGCATGAACCAACTGACTAACCGCCGGGCCGTGATCACCGGCGCCGGCAGCGGCATCGGCGCTGCCATCGCCCGCGCCTACGCCGTTGAAGGCGCGCGTCTGTTATTGGCCGACCGCAACGCGGCCAGCCTCGCCGAAACCGCGATCACCTGCCGCAACCTCGGCGCCGAGGTCTTTGAATGCCTGGCTGATGTGGGCACCGTCGAAGGCGCCCAAGCCAGTGTCGACCGTTGCGTCGAACACTTCGGCGGCATCGACATTCTGGTCAACAACGCCGGCATGCTGACCCAGGCGCGTTGCGTCGATCTGTCCATCGAGATGTGGAACGACATGCTGCGCGTCGACCTCACCAGTGTGTTCGTCGCCAGCCAGCGCGCCTTGCCCCACATGGTCGCGCAGCGTTGGGGGCGGATCATCAATGTGGCCTCGCAACTGGGCATCAAGGGCGGCGCCGAACTGACTCACTACGCAGCCGCCAAGGCGGGCGTGATCGGCTTTACCAAGTCCCTGGCGCTGGAAGTGGCCAAGGACAATGTGCTGGTCAACGCCATCGCCCCTGGCCCGATTGAAACGCCTTTGGTCGGCGGTATCAGCGACGACTGGAAACGCGCCAAGGCTGCCGAACTGCCCCTGGGCCGCTTCGGTTTGGCGGATGAAGTCGCGCCCACCGCCGTGCTGCTCGCCAGCGAGCCGGGCGGCAATCTGTTCGTCGGCCAGACCCTGGGCCCGAACTCCGGCGACGTCATGCCATGAGTGAGGTGTAGCCATGTGCGGACTCTGCGGATTGCTCGGCGAAGACCTGCACTGGAGCGACCCCCTGGGCGACGAATTGCCCCGACGCCGCGAGCGCCTGCGCCGTATTGCGGCGATCAACCAGGTGCTGGCGGTGTTCCGGCTCAAGGTCGAAGACTTCCAGGGCGCTTCCTATCTGCTGTTGGGCGCCACCGGTAAACAGGCATTGGCGAGCGGCCTGGATCAACTCTGGCAGGCGGCCGAAACCATGCTCGGCCGCCCGCTGGACCCCCTCGATGCCCGGCTGTTGGATCACCTGGAGTCCGCCCCATGAGCATCGCCCTGAATGTCATCACCGGCTTCCTCGGCAGCGGCAAGACCACTTTGCTCAAGCGCCTGCTGCAGGGCGAAAGCCTTGGCGATACCGCACTGCTGATCAATGAATTCGGCGACGTCGGCATCGACCATCTGTTGGTCGAAGAAGTCGCGCCCGACACTGTTCTGCTGCCCAGCGGCTGCGTGTGCTGCTCGATCCGTGGAGAACTCAAGGACGCGCTGCTCGGCCTGTTGCAACGCCGTGAGCGTGGCGAAATACCTGCGTTCAAACGGGTGATCCTGGAAACCACCGGCCTCGCCGACCCGGCGCCGATCCTCGCCACCCTGAACAACGATGTGCAATTGCGTGGGCGTTTTCACATTGGCCTGGTGATCACCCTAGTCGACGCCAGCCACGCCGCCCTGCAAGAACGCCTGCACCCGGAGTGGCTGGCCCAAGTGGCGGCCGCGGACCGTTTGCTGCTGAGCAAGACGGACCTGGCGGGCGACTGCGAGCCACTGCGGGCGCACCTGCGGGCACTCAACGCCGGCACGCCGATCCTCAACACCCATGACATCCACAGCGGCGAACAACTGCTGCTCGGCGAGGGCCTGCGCAGCGCCGAGCCGACGGTGGAAGTCAGCCGCTGGCAACTGCATCAAACCACCAGCGCCACCCACGGCGCGGCGCAAGTGTGCAGCCTGACCTTCGACCAGCCGCTGGATTGGGTGGGTTTCGGGGTGTGGTTGTCGATGCTGTTAAGATGCCACGGCGAACGAATCCTTCGCGTCAAAGGACTGCTCAACGTGAACGCCAGCAACGCCCCCATCGTCATTCATGGCGTGCAGCACTGCCTGCATGCCCCGGTCCATCTGCCTGCGTGGCCGGGCACGGATCGGCAATCGCGCCTGGTGTTTATCCTGCGCGGCCTGGACCCGGCGCTGCTCCGGCGATCCTTTGAGGCGTTCTCGCGGCGGTTCGCCGGATGATCACCCTACGTGTCCTCGGCACCTCCGTGACCTTGCTCGAAACCTTGCGCGTTCGGGCTGAACAGGAACTGGGCATTCGGCTGATCTACCAGGTGCACGACGTCGAACAGGCCCAGCGCATTGCGGTGATGCAGCCCGACAGCTACGACCTGTACGACCAGTGGTTTCACAACGTCGACTTTGTGTGGCCGGCCCGTGCGATCCAGCCCATCGATACACGACGCATCGCGCTGTGGCATGAGATCAACGACCTGCCCAAGCGCGGGCGCCTGTCCTCCAGCGACCGCCTGGGCAGTGGCAGCGTGCCCAGCGAGCGCTTATTCGTGCAGCACGACGGCAGCCTCGGCAGCACCGTCACCGAACGCATCAGCATGCTGCCCCTGACCCACAATGCCGACAGTTTCGCCTACCGTCCCGAGCGTCTGCCCGAAGGCTTTTGCCACGGCAACGAGAGCTGGGGCTGGCTGCTGGACCCGGCCTGGCGCGCGCGCACGGCGCTGCAAAGTGACGCCGCCATCGGCGCCCTGGATGCCGCGCTGGCGGTGCAGGGCGCAGGGCTGGCCCGTTTTAACGACATCGGCAACATGAGCATCGAAGAGATCGACGTGTTGGCTGACATTCTGGTGCGCAAGCAGAAGGAGGGGCACTTCGCGGCGTTCTGGTCTGACGATGAAGAGGCGGCGCAATTGATGCTCAGCCCGAACGTTGATATCCAGAGCCTGTGGTCGCCGACCTTGATGCGCTTGCATCGCGCCGGGGTGAAATACCGTCTGGCCGTGCCCCGCGAAGGCTATCGCGCCTGGTTTGGCGGTTTGTCGCTGTCGCGCCATGCCCAAGGCCCGGTGCTGGATGCGGCCTATGCCTACCTCAACTGGTGGCTGTCCGGCTGGCCCGGCGCGGTCATGGCCCGCCAGGGTTATTACATCGGCAACCCTGCGCGCAGTCGCGACCACCTGAGCAGCGCTGAGTGGGATTATTGGTATGCCGGGAAGGCTGCTCGGGAAGAGTTGTTGGGGAGTGATGGGTTGCCGTTGATTGATGTGGGTGAGGTGCGGGACGGGGGGTCGTATGAGCAGCGGATGGGGCATATCGCGGTGTGGAATTCGGTGATGGATGAGCACAACTACCTGGTGCGCCGGTGGGGGGATTTCATGCGGGCGCGGTGTGTTTGATTGAGTTGGTTGGGTGCTACCGGGTTTGTCGGGGTACATATCCGTTATTTGGGTAACGGCTGCCTATGGTTCCGCCCTTACGGCGGGTCACTTTTGGAAAGGCCCAAAAGTAACCATGGACTTGTTCCCTCGCAGCGGACGCCAAGAAGCGATATTTTAATCGCAACCTTGGAGGCACCTATGTCACAGCAAACCCGCCGCAGTTACACCGACGACTTCAAAGCTCAGGCAGTGACACTCGCT
>NZ_RWIO01000045.1:0-14853 GCF_009764655.1 Pseudomonas sp. PB105 | reverse complement strand
GCGAAGGCCTTTTGGTTACTTTTGTGCCTTTACAAAAGTGACACGCCGTAAGGGCGTAACCCTAAGTAGCCGTTACCGCAGAAACGGATATGTACTCGGTCAGATCCAACATCCTGGTCGGCTGTCAGGGCGCCATCGGGGGCAAGCCCCCTCCCACATTTTGATCTCCATACATCAGGCAGATAGTTCATAGCCTGCTTTGATCTGCGCTTTTGATTGTGATCTTGATCTCAGGTGCCCGTTAAACACGCTGGCCGCACGCAGGCTTGAATTCGTGGACCACACTTTCTGCCGCCCCCAACCCCCATCCCAAAGCCCCGCACCCCGCAAAGCCCCCTAAAAGCGCACAAACACAGGCCCCGCCCAAGCCTGGCACACACCGCAAACTCTGCTGAGCCCAACCCCCAAAACGGTGGTTTGTATTGAGCACAGCCTGTTTTAGACGGCATATGCTGATTTCACAGTGGTGTAATGAACCTGTGCTGCAACGAGGCCGACGCGCCGCCAGGGCAGTGAACCCTTGTCACACTCAACGAACTTCAGGACCGCACTCCATGAGCTTTCTTCGTCCCAAATTCATTACGTTCGACTGCTACGGCACGCTGACCAACTTCCATATGGGCACCATGACCCGCGAGCTGTTCGCCGACCGCATCAAACCCGAGCAGATGGACCAATTCGTCAAGGACTTCTCCGCCTACCGCCTCGACCAGGTCATGGGCGACTGGCGCCCCTATGACGAAATCCTCAAGACCGCCCTGGCCCGTACCTGCAAGCGTTGGGGCATCGACTACCGCGAAGAAGGCCAGCTCTATTACGACGCCGTACCCACCTGGGGCCCTCACGCCGATGTGCCGGCCGGTCTGTCGAAGATTGCCGACAAGATCCCCCTGGTGATTTTCTCCAATGCCAGCAACAGTCAGATCATGTCCAACGTCGACAAGCTCGGCGCGCCGTTTCACAAGGTGTTCACCGCCGAACAGGCCCAGGCCTACAAGCCACGCCTGGCGGCTTTCGAGTTCATGCTCGATAACCTCAACTGCGGTCCGGAAGACATCTTGCATGTGTCTTCGAGCTTCCGTTATGACCTGATGCCGGCCCATGACATGAAGATCAAGAACAAAGCGTTTGTTGCCAGGGGCCATGAAGTGCCGGGCAACGCGTTCTACGGCTATCAGCAGATCACCGATATCGGTGGGCTGCCGGCGCTGGTCGGCCTGTAACGCACACAAGGGGCAAGACATGGGCAGCGAATCCTATTGGCTCGACACCGCACCGGCGTTTACCGGCGCCCAGTTGGGTGACTTACCCAAGCAGGTCGATGTGGCTGTGGTCGGCGGCGGCTTCACCGGCCTTGCGGCAGCGCGGGCGTTGGCGCTCAAGGGCGCCAGCGTGGTGGTGCTGGACGCCGGACGGGTGATCGGCGAGGCCTCGGGGCGCAACGGTGGGCAGTGCAACACCGGCGTGGCCCAGGATTATGCCGGGCTGCACGCCAGCCTCGGTGCGGCCAAGGCGCGAGCCTATTACCAGGCCTACGAAAGTGCGGTGCAGAGCGTGGTATCGCTGGTCGAGCAGGAAGGAATCGCCTGCGACCTGGTGCGCAACGGCAAGCTCAAGCTGGCGGCCAAGCCTATGCATTACGAAGGCCTGGCCCGCACCTGTGAGCTGATCCGCCGCGAGGTGGATGCCGAGGTCGAACTGCTCAATGCCGAACAGACCCGTGCTGAAGTCAGGTCGATGCAGTTCCATGGCGGCTTGCTGCAACGCAACGGCGTGCAGATGCATGTCGGTCGCTTCGGTGTCGGCTTGGCCGAAGCGGCGGCGCGGCGTGGGGCGATGATCCACGAGCACACCGAAGTCAGGGACTGGAAAGCCCAGGCCGGCGGTTATCAGGTCAACACCGCCAAGGGCTCGCTGCACGCCGGGCAAGTCCTGCTGGCGACCGGCGCCTGCCAGCACGGCGACCTGGGTTGGTACCGCCGGCGCATCGTGCCGGTAGGCAGTTTTGTCATCGCTACCGAAGTCTTGCCCCAGACGCTCATCGACCAGTTGCTGCCGCAACACCGGGCGTATGTGACCAGCCGCATGATCGGCAACTACTTTCGCCTGACCCCGGACAACCGCCTGCTGTTTGGCGGGCGTGCGCGGTTTGCGATGTCCGACAGCGTCTCCGACGCCAAGAGCGGCAAGGTGCTGCAAGCGGCGATGTTGAACATGTTCCCGCAGTTGGCGCACGTGAAGATCGACTACTGCTGGGGTGGCCTGGTGGACATGACGTCCGACCGCCTGCCCCGTGCCGGCCAGCATGGCGGCGTGTTCCATTCCATGGGCTACAGCGGCCATGGCGTGCAGATGTCGGTGCACATGGGCCAGGTGATGGCCGAGGTCATGGCCGGCAATGCCGCCGCCAACCCGTGGCGCGAACTGGAATGGCCGGCGATTCCCGGGCATTTCGGCAAGCCCTGGTTTTTGCCCTTTGTGGGCGCCTACTACCGCTTCCAGGACTATTTGCACTGAGTTGCCGTTGTTGCGTCACCGTCGTTTGCGTTTCCAGGACGCTCCGGACATCCGTGAGCACTCGATTCTTCCGATTATCGACAGGTAGCCTTGCTATGACTGACAACAAAAACACCCCCGACCTCATTTCCGGCCAGGACAGCCTGCGGATTTTCGAAGGTCTCAATCGTGGCATGTCGCGCCGCAACGCCCTGCAGATGCTCGGCGTGGCCGGTGTGGCCGCCGCCGGGGCGGGTAGCCTGTTCGGTGCCGCCGGCAAGCTGTTTGCCGATGAAGCCGCGGTGGACGGCAAGGGCAAGCCGGGCGGCAAGATCCGCGTGGCGGGTATGTCCAGTTCCACCGCCGACACCCTCGACCCGGCCAAGGGCGCGCTGTCCACCGACTACGTGCGCCATTTCATGTTCTACAACGGCCTGACCCGCTTCGATAAGCACCTGGTGCCGCAACTGGAGCTGGCCGAGCGCATCGACAATGTCGACGCCACCCAGTGGACCATCACCCTGCGCAAGGACGTGACCTTCCACAACGGCAAGCCACTCACCGCCGCCGACGTGGTGTTCTCCCTGAGCCGCCAGAAAGACCCGATCACCGGTTCCAAAGTCATGGCCCTGCTGGAGCAGTTCACCGAGATCAAGGCCAGCGGGCCCAACGAAGTGCAGATCCGCCTCAGTGCACCCAACGCCGAGTTGCCGTCGATCCTCGCCGTGTCGCACCTGCTGATCGTTCCCGAAGGCACCACCGACTTCAACAAAGGCATCGGCACCGGGCCGTTCACGGTCGGCGAGTTCAAGCCGGGCGTGCGTTCGATTGCGGTGCGCAACAAGAACTACTGGAAACCGGGTCTGCCGTACCTCGACGAGATCGAATTCATCGCCATCGGCGACGAGCCGTCGCGGGTCAACGCGCTGCTGTCCGGCGACGTGCACATGATCAACGAGGTCAACCCGCGCTCCACCACGCGCATCAAGGCCAGTGCCAAACACCGCGTCGTCGATGCGCCGTCGGGCAACTACACTGACTTGATCATCCGCCAGGACCAGATGCCCGGCAAAAGCCCGGAATTCACCCAGGCCATGAAACTGCTGCTGGACCGTGAACAGGTCAAGTCCGCAGTGTTCCGTGGCTTTGCGGTGGTGGGTAATGACCAGCCGATTGCGCCGGGTTCGCGTTACTTCAACACCGACCTGCCGCAGACGGTCTACGACCCGGAAAAGGCCAAGTTCCTGCTGAAAAAAGCCGGTATGGAAAGCATCACCATGCCGCTGATGGCGTCGCCCGCCGCGACCGGTTCGGTGGACATCGCCGTGTTGTTGCAGCAATCGGCGAAACAGGCCGGGCTCAAGCTCGACGTGAACCGCCTGCCCAGCGATGGCTACTGGTCCAACCACTGGATGAAGCACCCGTTGAGCTTCGGCAACATCAACCCACGGCCCAACGCCGACGTGATGTTCTCGCAGTTCTTCCAGTCCAAGGCGCCGTGGAACGAGTCCGGCTGGCAGAACGATCAGTTCGACCAATTGCTGATGCTGGCACGCGGCGAAACCGACGACGCCAAGCGCGCCAGGATGTACGCCGACATGCAGACCCTGGTGCATGACCACGCGGGTATCGGCATCCCGGTGTTCATCAGCAACATCGACGGCGTGGACCAGCGCATCAAGGGCTACGACAGCAATCCGCTGGGCGGCTTCATGGGCTACATGTTCGCCGAGCAGGTGTGGTTGGACGCTTGAGGAGGGCGGTGCGATGAACAGCAATACACTGTGGTTGATCGGCCGGCGCCTGGGCGCCGGGGTCGTGACCTTGTTGATCGTGTCCATGGTCGTGTTCGCGATCACGGCGGTACTGCCAGGGGACGCGGCGCAACAAGCCCTGGGCCAGTTCGCCACCCCGGAACAGGTGGCGGCGCTGCGCCTGCAACTGGGGTTGGACCAGCCCGGTGTGTTGCGTTACCTGCACTGGTTGATGAGCCTGCTCACCGGCGACATGGGCGTGTCGGTCTCCAACGCCATGCCGGTGGGTGAACTGATGGCGGGCCGGGTGCCCAACACCTTGATGCTGGCGGGCGCCACGGCGCTGGTCTCGGTGCCGGTGGCACTGGTACTCGGCATCGGTTCGGCGATGGGCCGGGGCGGGCGCATCGACAGTTGCCTGAGCTTCGTCACCCTGGCGATGGTCGCGGTGCCTGAATTTCTGGTGGCAACCCTGGCGGTCCTGATTTTCGCGGTCAACCTCGGTTGGCTGTCGGCACTCTCGTATGCCAGTGACATCAGCTCACCGCTGCAATTCATGCGCACCTATGCCTTGCCGGTGATGACGCTGTGCTGCGTGATCATCGCGCAAATGGCGCGCATGACCCGCGCCGCGGTGATCGACCAACTCGACAGCCCCTACGTGGAAATGGCCCGCCTCAAAGGCGTCAGTCCGATACGTATCGTGCTGCGCCATGCCTTGCCCAATGCCATCGGGCCGATTGCCAATGCCATCGCCCTGAGCCTGTCTTACCTGTTGGGCGGTGTGGTGATCGTCGAAACCATCTTTAACTACCCCGGCATCGCCAGCTTGATGGTCGATGCTGTAACCAACCGCGACATGGCGCTGGTGCAGGCGTGCACCATGTTGTTTTGCGCGGCCTACCTGGGCCTGGTGCTGCTCGCCGACCTGTGCGCGATCCTGTCCAATCCGAGGCTGAGAAACCAATGAATCCGCTCATTGCGAAGTCCAAGCCCGTTTCCTCTGCCCTGGCGCTCGCCAAGGTCTCCAGTGGCCCGTCGTGGCTGGGGCTGGTGGGCGGCGTGGTGTGCGTCACCTGGCTGCTGGTGGCACTGCTGGGTCCGTGGCTTGCCCCCCATCCGGTGGGTGAGGTGGTGTCCGATAACATCTTTGAAGGCTTCAGCCTGGCGCACCCGTTCGGCACCGATTACCTGGGCCGCGACATGCTCAGCCGGGTGATGGTGGGCGCGCGGTTCACCGTCGGGCTGGCACTGGTGGCGGCATTGCTGGCCAGCACCTTGGGCACCGGATGTGCGCTGTTGTCAGTGGTCTCGCCCAAGTGGCTGGACGAAATCATCAGCCGCATCATGGACGCCTTTATCTCGATCCCCAGCAAAATGCTGGCGCTGATCATGGTCTCGGCCTTTGGTTCATCGGTAACGCTACTGATCTGTACGGCCGTGATCAGTTATATCCCCGGCTCGTTCCGCGTCGCCCGCAGCATGGCGGTCAACATCGAGGCCCTGGAGTATGTGCAGGTCGCGCGTACCCGTGGCGAGAGCCGGTTGTATGTGGCGTGCATGGAGATCCTGCCGAATATGCTCAACCCGGTATTGACTGACCTGGGCCTGCGTTTCGGCTACATCGTGCTGTTGCTCAGCGGCATGAGTTTCCTCGGCCTGGGCGTGCAACCGCCCGATGCCGACCTCGGCTCCCTGGTGCGGGAAAACATCGGCGGCCTCAGCCAGGGCGCGCTGGCCATCATCATTCCGGCGCTGGCCATCGGCACGCTGACCATCGGCGTGAATCTGCTGATCGACTATCTGTCGTCCCGACATAGTCGACGCTCGGGAGGCCATTGAAATGACCGAATTGATTCGCGTCGAAGACCTGCGCGTGGTCGCCTATGGCGAGCGCGGCGAGGTGGAAATCGTCAAGGGCGTGAGCTTTGCCCTGCAAAAAGGTGAAGTGCTGGCGCTGATTGGCGAGTCCGGCTCGGGCAAGACCACCATCGCCCTGGCGTTGCTGGGGTATGCGCGGCGTGGCTGCCGGTTGTCCGGCGGAGTGGTGCGGGTCGGTGAACACGACATGCTCGCCCTCAGCGAAAAACAGCTGCAAGGCCTGCGCGGCAATCGCGTGTCCTATATCGCGCAAAGCGCGGCAGCGGCCTTTAACCCAGCGAAAAAGCTCATCGACCAAGTGGTGGAGGGCGCCCTGATCCACGGCCTCGGCACCCGCGCCGACTTGCAGGCCAAGGCCATCGGCCTGTTCCACGACCTTGCGCTGCCGGATCCCGAACACATCGGCCAGCGCTACCCGCACCAGGTCTCCGGCGGGCAACTGCAACGGGTGATGGCCGCAATGGCGCTGATCAGCGACCCGCTGCTGGTGGTGCTCGACGAGCCGACCACGGCGCTGGACGTGACCACCCAGATCGACGTGCTGCGCGCCTTCAAGCGCGTGGTGCGCGAGCGCGGCGCCACGGCGGTGTATGTGTCCCACGACCTGGCGGTGGTGGCGCAGATGGCCGACCAGATCGTGGTGCTCAACGGCGGCCAGATCCTCGAACAGAGCGCCACCGCGCCGCTGCTCCAGGCCCCGGCACACGCCTACACACGCAGCCTGCTGGCGGCGGCGCGGCCCGACACGACGATTCGTCCGCCTTGCGGCGTGGCTGAAGACGCGCCTTTGCTGACCATCAGCGGCCTCACCGCTGGCTACGGCAACAAGAACCTGCACGGCATGCCGGCGATCCGCGTACTCGAAGACATCGACCTCACCGTGCGCCGTGGCCAGGCTATCGGTGTGATCGGCGAGTCGGGCTCGGGCAAGTCGACCCTGGCGCGGGTGGTCGCCGGGCTGTTGACCCCGGCCCTCGGCGGTCTGACCTTTGACGGACAACCCTTGGGCGCCAGCCTGTCCGCACGCACCCCGGAGCAATTTCGGCGGATCCAGATGGTGTTCCAGAACGCCGACACCGCGCTCAACCCGATGCACAGTGTGGCAACCATCCTCAGCCGACCGCTGAAGATGTACTTCGGCCTCAAAGGCGCCGCGTTGCAGGCGCGCATCGGCGAACTGCTCGACCTGGTGCGCCTGCCGCGTGACCTGGCCGAACGACGCCCCAACGAACTGTCCGGCGGGCAAAAACAGCGGGTCAACCTGGCCCGGGCGCTGGCGGCCAAACCGGATCTGATCCTGTGCGATGAAGTCACCTCGGCCCTCGACACCGTGGTCGGCGCGGCGATCCTCGAACTGCTGCGCGACCTGCGCCAGCAACTGGGCGTGTCCTACCTGTTTATCAGCCACGACATCTCCACCGTGCGGGCGCTGTGCGACGACATTGTGGTGATGTACAGCGGCCACAAGGTGCAGGCCGGCAGCCGCCAGTCGTTTGCCGAGGCACCGTTCCATCCCTACACCGACCTGTTGATCCACTCGGTGCCCGAGTTGCGCCAGGGCTGGCTGGAAAACTGTGGCACAACGTGCAGCGAGCTGCCGCCGATCGGCGCGCGGGCCAATGTGCCGGAACTGTGTACCTTCCTCAACCGCTGCCCGGTGCGGATCGACGGCCTGTGCAACCGCACCGCGCCGAACCGTCGCCACCTGGACAACGGCAGTGAAATCCTCTGCCACCACGACAGCGCCCACTTGCTGAACACCCAGCAGGGCGTCACGACCATGACCTTGGGAGCTTATGCATGAACGGGCGTTTTGTGAGGCTGGCCGAACAGGGCCGGCCGACGGTCAGCCTGACCGTGGATGGTGCACCCATCGAAGCGTTGCAGGGCGATACTCTGATGGTCGCGCTGCTGACCCAGGGCACGGCCTTGCGCCAGTCCGAATTCGACAGCGGCCGCCGCGCCGGTTTCTGCCTGATGGGCGCGTGCCAGGACTGCTGGGTGTGGACCCGCTCGGGCGAACGCCTGCGTGCCTGTTCCAATGAAGTCCGTGACGGGCTGGACATTGTCACCACACAACCGGAGGCGACATGGCCACTGCACGGGTAGTTATTGTGGGTGCCGGACCTGCCGGCGTGCGTTGCGCCGAAACCTTGCTGGCCGCCGGTATCCGCCCGATTGTCATTGATGAAAACCGCCGCGACGGCGGGCAGATCTACCGTCGCCAGCCCCAGGGCTTCACTCGCGACTACGCCACTTTGTACGGCAGCGAAGCGGCCAAGGCGCAGGACCTGCACCAGAGTTTCGACCGCCTGCGCGACGCCATCGACTACCGCCCCGACACCCTGGTGTGGAACCTCACGCCGGGGCAATTGTGCTGCGTCAGCCAGGGCCGCCACAGCACCGTGGACTACGACGCGCTGATCCTCTGCACCGGCGCCACCGACCGCTTGATGCCTATCGACGGCTGGCAACTGGCGGGCACCTACAGCCTCGGCGGCGCGCAGATCGCGCTGAAAAACCAGGCCGTGTCCATCGGTCACCGCGTGGTGTTCATGGGCAGCGGGCCGCTGCTGTATCTGGTGGCAAGCCAGTATGTGAAAGCCGGTGCCACGGTGGCGGCGGTGCTGGATACCGCGCCGATAAGCCTGCGGATCAAGGCCTTGCCCAAGCTGCTGGCGCGGCCGGGATTGCTGTTCACCGGGATCAAATTGTTGGCGCAACTGTATCGGGCCAAGGTCGCGGTGCACGTGGGAATCAAGCCGCTGCAGGTGCTGGGCGATGCCGCCAATGGCGTGATGGGCGTGCGCTTCAGCACCGGCAACGGGCGGACCGAAACCGTGCAGGCCGATGCCGTGGCGCTGGGGTATCACCTGCGCCCGGAAACCCAGTTGGGCGACCTGGCCGGCTGCGCCATGGCTTTTGATCAGGCGTCGAGCCAGTGGTGGCTGGCCACCGACGCCGCCGGGCGCACCTCGGTGAAGGGCGTTTATGCGGCCGGCGACGGCTCGAAAATCCGTGGCGCCGACGCCGCCGAGCACGCCGGACGCCTGGTGGCGTTGGCGCTGTTGGAGGATTTACAGCAACCGGTGGATAAGGTGCTGCGTGAGCAACAACAGCAGGCCCTGGCGGTGATGGACCAATTCCGTCTCGGCCTGGCCCAGGCGTTCCCGTGGCCCAGCGAACAGGCCAAGGCACTGCCGGACAGCGCCATTGTGTGCCGCTGCGAGATGATCAGCGCCGGAGAGCTGCGTCGCACCGTGAACGAAAAGGGCGCCTGCGAAGTCAACCGTGCCAAGGCATTCAGCCGGGTCGGCATGGGCCGCTGCCAGGGCCGTTATTGTTCCCAGGCGGGCGCCGAAGTGATCGCGGCAGCGGCAGGCGTGCAGGTGCAGGACGTCGGCCGCCAGCGCGGCCAGGCGCCGGTCAAACCGCTGTCGATGCTGATCACCGAGGAGGTATCGCTATGAGTGTGCAAAAAGCCGATGTGGTGATTGTCGGCGGCGGCCTGATGGGCTCGGCGACCGCGTTTTTCCTGCGCCGTCGCGGGCAGTCGGTGATCCTGCTGGAGCGCGACCAGATCGGCCAGTACGCCAGCGGCGTCAACTTCGGCAACGTGCGCCGCCAAGGGCGTTTCCTCGGGCAACTGGCCTTGGCCAACCGCTCCTGGGCGTTGTGGAAACGCCTGCCGGAACTGATCGACGATGACCTGGAATTCATTCCCAGCGGGCATATGCGCGTGTGTTATCGCGAAGACGAAATCGCCGAGCTGCAAGCCTATGCCGCCGCGCCGGAAGCTGAACAGCTGGACCTGAAGATCTATCGCGGCGCCGAGTTGCGTCAGCGCTTCGGTTTCCTGGGCCCGGACGTGAAGGGCGGCTCCTACGCGCCCCACGACGGCCATGCCAACCCGCGCCTGGCGGCACCGGCCTTTGCCCGCGCCGCCATTCGCCTGGGCGCCCGGATTGAAGAGCGCACCGAAGTCGCCGAGGTGCAAAAACTCGGCGCAGATTTCCATATCACCACCACCGACGGCCGCCAGTTCCAGGCCGCGCAACTGCTGATCACGGCTGGTGCCTGGGGCCAGAAACTCTCGGCGCAGTTCGGCGAACCGGTGCCCCTGGACACCCACGGCCCGCAGATGGCGGTGACCGAACCGGTGCCCTACGCCTTGCCCACAGTGATCGGCGTGTACACCAAGATCCCCGAGGAAGTGATCTACTTCCGCCAGATCCCACGCGGCAATATCGTCATCGGCGGTGGTTATCGCAGCAAACCGGACATGCAAAACCGCCGCGCCTATGTGGAGCCGCGCAGTATCCTCAACCAGATCAGCCAGATGCGCCGCTTGCTGCCGGGGGTTGGCAACCTGAATATCATCCGCGTGTGGAGCGGCATCGAAGGCTACCTGCCGGACTCGCTGCCGGTGATGGGCCCCAGCGGCACCGTCGACGGGCTGTTCTATGCTTTTGGTTTTTGCGGCCATGGCTTCCAGCTCGGCCCCGGCGTCGGTGATGTGATGGCCGAACTGCTCGCCACCGGCAGTACCAGCACGCCGATTGCGCCGTTTTCCATCAGCCGTTTTGCCTTACCTGCCGAACAACGGAGCCAGGCCTCATGAAACCCCGCGTACTGGACATCCTGAAAACACTCATGGCCTTCGACACGGTGTCGTCCGAGTCGAACATGGCCCTCATCGAGTATGTGCGCGACCTGCTGCTGACCAAAGGCATCGAGTCGCTGATCGTCAAGGACGAGAGCGGCAAGAAGGCCAACCTGTTTGCCAGCACCGGGCCCAAGAACCAGCCTGGCGTGTTGCTCTCCGGGCACACCGACGTGGTGCCGGCGGCGGGGCAGGCGTGGACCTTTCCCGCGTTCGCGGCCACCGTGCAGGACGGGCGCATCTACGGGCGCGGCAGTTGTGACATGAAGGGTTTTATCGCGCTGGCCATCGACGCCATGCTCGACGCTGCCGAGCATCCCTTGAACCGCCCGCTGCAACTGGCCTTGTCCCATGACGAGGAGATCGGCTGCGTCGGCGTGCGGCGCTTGCTCGATGTGCTGCATCTGGCGCCGGTGCGACCGTTTCTGTGTGTGATCGGCGAGCCGACCAATATGCAGTTCGTGCTCGGGCACAAGGGCAAGGGTTCCTACCGCACCTACTGCCGTGGCCTGGAGGCGCATTCGTCGCTGGCGCCGCGTTCGGTCAATGCCATCCATGTGGCCTGCGACTTTATCGCCGCCCTGCGCGACAGCCAGCAGCAACTGCAACGCCATGGCGCCCAGGATACCGACTACGACGTGCCCTACAGCACCGTGCACGTGGGACAGATCGTCGGCGGTAAAGCGCTGAATATCGTGCCTAACCTGTGCACCCTGGATTTCGAAGTGCGCAACTTGCCCGCCGATGACCTGGATCAGTTTCTGGAGCAGATGCGCGAGCGCGCCGAAGTCATCGTGCGGGAGGCGCAGAAGCTGTCCAGCGTGGCGGCCATCGAGATTGAAACCGTCAACGTCTACCCAGGCCTGGATACCCATCCGAGTGTCGAAGCGGTGCGTTTTCTCAAGCAATTCGCCGCGCCGGACACCGGCACGTCCAAGGTCTCGTTCGGCACCGAGGGTGGCCTGTTCAAGCAGCGCCTGGACGTGCCGGTGGTGGTCTGCGGGCCGGGCTCCATCGAGCAGGCGCACAAGCCCGACGAGTTTATCGAGATCAGCCAGATGGACGCCGGCGAGCGCTTTCTGCAAGGTTTGCTCGGCTCGTTGAAGGCCTAGCAGAGCCTGCCGTCCTGGGCGTAATTTCAGCACGGCACGCTGCTGTATCCGCGCTTTCGGCATCCTCGCCCGTGGCACCTCCCTAGACTGGAGCGTGTCTCGGATCAGGATCTCGACCATGCTCACCACCCGCTTGCAAGACCCCAGCCTGTTGGCTGAACTCGCCTATGTGGACGGCCAGTGGATCGCCGCCGACAGCGGTGCCACCCTGGACATCCACGACCCCGCCACCGGCCACCTGCTGGCACGGGTGCCCGCCATGGACGCGGTGGACACCCACCGCGCCATCGCCGCCGCCGAACGGGCCTGGCCCGCCTGGCGCGCACGCCCGGCCGCCGAACGGGCGGCGCTGCTGGAGCGCTGGTACCAGGCGATGCTCGACAACCTCGACGACCTTGCGCTGATCATGACCTGGGAACAGGGCAAGCCGCTCAACGAAGCCAAGGGCGAAGTGCGCTACGGCGCCGGGTTCGTCAAATGGTTCGCCGAGGAAGCGCGCCGGGTCTACGGCGAAACCATGCCGGCGCCCGGCGGCGATCGCCGTCTGCTGACGTTGAAGCAACCGGTGGGCGTGTGCGCCGCCATCACCCCGTGGAATTTCCCCAACGCGATGATCACCCGCAAGTGCGCCCCGGCGTTGGCCGCCGGGTGCCCGATTATCGTCAAACCCTCGGACCTCACACCGCTGTCGGCGCTGGCCCTGGCGGTACTGGCCGAGCGCGTGGGCATCCCCGCTGGCGTCTTCAATGTGATCACCGGGCTGCCCGCCGGCATCGGCGAGGCCCTGACCGGCAGCCCGGTGGTGCGCAAGATTTCATTCACCGGCTCCACCGCCGTCGGCCGCTTGCTGATGCGCCAGAGCGCCGAGCACATCAAGCGCCTGAGCCTGGAACTGGGCGGCAACGCCCCCTTTGTGGTGTTCGATGACGCCGACCTGGAACAGGCGGTTGCCGGGGTGATGATCAGCAAATTCCGCAACGCCGGGCAAACCTGCGTGTGCGCCAACCGCATCCTGGTGCAGGACGGTATCTACGCGCGTTTCGCCGCACGCCTGGTGGAAGAGGTGGGCAAGCTCAAGGTCGGCAATGGCCTGGAAGACGGCGTGACCATCGGCCCGTTGATCAACCCGGCGGCGGTGAACAAAGTGGCGCGGCACATCGACGATGCCCTGAGCCAGGGCGCGACCCTGCTGTGCGGCGCGATCCCCACGGGCGACAGCCAGTTCGTGCAACCCACGGTACTCGGCAACTGCCACGCCGAGATGCTGCTGGCCAATGAAGAAACCTTCGGCCCGGTGGCGCCGCTGATGCGCTTTACCGACGAGGCCGAGGCGCTGGCCCTGGCGAATGCCACGCCCTATGGCCTTGGCGCCTACTATTTCACCCAGGACATGCAGCGCTCGTGGCGGTTCGGTGAGGCACTGGAGTTCGGCATGGTCGGGCTCAACACCGGGATCATTTCCATGGAAGTTGCGCCGTTCGGCGGCATCAAACAGTCGGGGCTGGGGCGTGAAGGCAGCAAATACGGGCTGGATGAGTACCTTGAGGTCAAGGCTTTCCACATTGGCGGGTTGAACTGAAAGGGGCATGCAGCATGACTAAAGCATTCAGAATCGCCGCGATTGCCGGCGACGGGATTGGCAAGGAAGTGTTGCCCGAAGGGCTGCGGGTATTGGAACAAGCGGCCAGAATCTGGGACTTGAACCTGAGCATCGACGTGCTCGACTGGGCCCACTGTGATTACTACCTGGAACACGGGCAGATGATGCCCGATGACTGGTTCGAACAGCTCAAAGGCTTCGACGCGATCTACTTCGGCGCGGTGGGCTGGCCGGATAAAGTCCCGGACCACATCTCGCTATGGGGCTCGCTGCTCAAGTTCCGCCGCGACTTCGACCAGTACGTCAACATCCGCCCGGTGCGGCTGTTCCCTGGCGTGCCGTGCCCGCTGGCCGGGCGTGAACCGGGGGACATCGACTTCGTGGTGATCCGTGAGAACACCGAGGGCGAGTATTCGTCGGTGGGCGGCAAGATGTTTGAAGGCACCGACCATGAGTTCGTACTGCAGGAATCGGTGTTCACCCGGCGCGGTGTGGACCGCATCCTCAAGTTCGCCTTCGACCTGGCCCAGACCCGCCCGCGTAAAAAACTGACGGCGGCGACCAAGTCCAACGGGATTTCCATCAGCATGCCGTATTGGGACGAACGCACGGCGTTGATGGCGGCGAACTATCCCGAGGTGAGCTGGGACAAGCAGCACATCGACATTCTGTGTGCGCGGTTTGTGCTGCAGCCGGACCGGTTTGATGTGGTAGTGGCGTCGAATCTGTTTGGCGACATCCTGTCCGATTTAGGCCCTGCGTGTGCGGGGACGATCGGGATCGCGCCGTCGGCGAACCTGGATCCGGAGCGCCGGTTTCCGTCGTTGTTCGAGCCGGTGCATGGTTCGGCGCCGGATATCTATGGGCAGGGCATTGCGAATCCGATTGCGATGATCTGGTCGGGGGCGTTGATGCTGGATTTTCTGGGGAATGGCGATGCGCGGTATCGGGCGGCGCATGATGGGATTTTGCGGGCGATCGAAGAGGTGATTGCTTCCGGGGTGGTTACGCCGGATCTGGGGGGTGTTGGCTCGACTCGGGAGGTTGGGGTTGCGATTGCCGGGGGGCTGGTTGAATGAATACATATCCGTTGTTTGGGTAACGGCCAACCCGGCGTCCTCGGTTAAAAATGTGGGAGGGGGCAAGCCCCCTCCCACATTTGAATCCCCATTTTCAGGAAGATGTGATTCGGCTCTGGCTCGTGATCTGCTTTTGATTTTGAGGGACTGTCATAAATTTTGTGTTCGGGCATAACATGTTGATAGAGGTGCATGTATGCCGACCAAAAAGAAACCGGCCCGTGAGGCCCCGCGAGACCTTCCATCCATTCCCCAAGAGCTGATCGAC